>JBFEWG010000073.1:0-9911 GCA_041546465.1 Sulfurimonadaceae bacterium | reverse complement strand
CACTTCCGGAGCAGAGATGTGTCTGATCCCGGAGCTTCCCTATTCACTGGATAAACTCAAAACTCGTTTTTTAAAAGAGGTAGCACAGGGACGAGGATATTTCATCGCTATAGTCTCTGAAGCCCTGAAGAACTCACAGGAAATCGCAGACTGGTTTGAACAGGAGATCGGGTTTGAATCCCGTGTAACCATACTCGGGCATATCCAACGCGGAGGAAATCCCACCGTGCGTGAACGTCTTATGGCCTATCAATTCAGTACCTATGCCATTGACGCGCTGTGTTCGGGTAAGACAAACAGTGTCATCTGTTATAACGACGGGGAGTTTAGTTTTAAAAGTATTGATGAGATCAATGCAAAAAAATATGAAATTGATGAAGACTTGATGGCTTTGGCACACTCTCTGTTGGATAAGTAATCCGGACATCCCAGAATAAGGACCTGGGATCATTCCTGATTAGGCTGCGACTTTCTCACACGCCTTGATACACTCACGGCATGACTGGGCACAGGCTCTGCATTCAGCGTGATGGTTCTCATGTTTTGCACAGGCTTTTTCACAGTCCTTACATACCGCAATACAGACCTTTGCAAAGGCGGCAAGATGTGCTGACTCGTTTGCAGCTAATCTCGAAAGTCCGCTACATGTTGCAAGCATATCCGATACGGAAGCAAGACACTCTGCAATCGATGTATCCCCCTGCTTGACCAATTCAATACAATGGTCATTACAGATCTCTCCGGATTTGACACAATGCAGTGCCGCGTCCATGAGACTTGTATCACGATCGGATGGAGCCATCATAGTGTGTCCTGCATGATGATCGTGTTCAGAAGCTCCCAAAGCAGTTCCTGCAGCCAGTGTCGTCGCGACAGCAGCCCCTAGTAAAATATCTCTGCGACCTTTGTCTTCTATCTGATCAATTTTCTGTGTTCTTTCCATGTTTAATTCTCCTAGATTCAATGAGATGGATTTTAACATAAAAACTTTACATACAAACATACTGGATCAGGATATAAAAGAATAAAAGGATTCAGAACCAAAAAGGTTCTGAGCGAAGAGAAAGGATCAGCTGTAAAAGATACTTAGATATCTTGTTCTACAACCTTTTTAAAGGTGTCAAAATAGAGTGCTTTGAGTTCAGCCATATCCATAGAGATATCATTGATGACAACCTTATCACCGCCAACAGTCCCTATTTTTTCACAGGCAATACCATCGACCATCGCTTCGAAGGCCTGAGTATTCTCAGGGCTGACTTCAACGACAGCACGTGAGAAACTCTCAGAGAATACATTGATCGCGTTTCCACCGGTGTTCATCTCCACATCTGCTCCCAAACCGCTCACGGCCGCCATCTTACCGATGACAACAGCCAGTCCGCCGGCAGAACAGTCTTTTGCAGAAGCCAAAAGGCCTTTTTTATTGGCATTGATCACGGTGTTCCATAGGCTCAACTCTTTGTCATAGTTTATCTCAGGAAGAACCCCGGCAACTTTCCCATGCAGTTCTTTCATGTATAACGAACCACCGAACTCCGATTTTGTATCACCTAGAAGGTACAGCGTATTTCCCTCTTTTTGAAACGCGCTCATAAGGACCTTGTTCTCATCGTCATTAACACCGACTGTCGCAATAGAAGGTGTTGGGAAAACAGATACCCCGTTTGTCTCATTGTATAAAGAGACATTACCACCGATGACCGGCGTGGTCAATGCAGCACACGCTTCTTTGATCCCCAAACAGCCCTGTCCGAACTGCCACATAACCTCCGGGTTTTCGGGGTTACCGTAGTTAAGACAATCTGTAATAGCTAACGGCTGGGCTCCTGTCATGGCCACATTTCTTCCTGATTCGATGACCGCTGCAGCTGCTCCGCCTTTTGGATCGATATAACAGTGGCGCACATTACAGTCTGAACTCATGGCCAATGCTTTCCCGTTCTCTTTCACACGGATAACCGATGCATCCAGACTTCCACCTTTTTTGATCGTATTGGTCTGTACCATAGAATCATACTGTTCATAGATCCATGCCTTGTCCACCACTTCCATCGATGACATCAGTTTCGTGAAGGCTTCCTGATTGGCAACCGCTTCAAAGTCTGTAATATCAACCTTGCTGATCTCTTTCAGATAGGCCGGTTCACTCATCGGACGGTTAAGACACGGTGCTTCTTCTGATACCGGATCAACCGGCACATCCGCACATTTTTCTCCATTCCAAAAAAGTTCCATTGTTCCTGTATCTGTCACCTCACCGATAACAGCGGCATCAAGGTCCCATTTTTCAAAGATATCAATAATGGCTTGTTCTGAGCCTTTTTTGGCACAGATAAGCATACGTTCCTGCGATTCTGAAAGCATGAAATCATACGGTGTCATGTTCTCTTCACGTGCAGGGACCTTATCCAAGTGCATGATCATTCCCGAACCTGAACGTCCTGCCATCTCAAAAGATGATGATGTCAGACCAGCTGCACCCATATCCTGAATACCAACGACATAATCTGTCTTGAAGAGTTCCAGACATGCCTCAAGCAATAGTTTCTCTGTAAACGGGTCACCGACCTGAACAGTCGGACGAAGGCTTTTTGATTCTTCCGTAAATGAATCAGAACTCATCACGGCCCCACCCAGACCGTCACGTCCTGTTTTCGAGCCGACATACATGACCGGGTTACCGATACCTTCTGCTTTTCCGTAAAAGATCTCATCCGATTTCGCGATTCCAAGGTTGAAGGCATTGACCAGAATATTTCCGTTGTAACACTCATCAAAACTGACTTCACCACCAATGGTCGGTACCCCCATACAGTTACCATACCCGCCGATACCCTCGACGACACCGCGTACCAAATAACGCTGATGTGAAGAGACCTCATCCTTGTTCAGGACATTTCCAAAACGAAGTGAGTTGAGCGAAGCGACCGGTCGTGCACCCATTGTAAAGACATCACGCATGATTCCACCAACACCCGTTGCCGCACCCTGATAAGGTTCAATGAATGAAGGGTGGTTGTGTGACTCCATCTTGAAAACCGCTGCATAGCCATCTCCGATATCGATAACACCGGCGTTTTCACCCGGTCCCTGAATAACCCACGGTGCCTTTGTAGGAAAACCACTCAAGTGTACTTTAGACGATTTATAAGAACAATGTTCCGACCACATTGCAGAGAAGATACCTAGTTCAACGATATTCGGTTTACGGCCTAGGATCGTTAAGATGTTTTGATACTCTTCAGGAGATATTTTATGTGATGAACATGCCTCTTCAATATTTTCGATTTCGTAGCTCACGTAGTTTCCTTGCGGGTAGTTTTATCTAGACTTTTTAGAAAAGCGCTGAGGCCAGTCTTTTTCTAAAAAGTCTAAGACGCGATTATAGTCCAACTGTGCTAAAAATTGCTTTAGACATTCCTTTAAAAAAACTATAAATATTAATATAGCTCCCAAACTTATGCCGACCCCTAAAAAAGTTTCAGTAGAATCCACAAAAAAAACACAACATAGAGATAGCAGAATGTTTAGCAAGACCGCACAATACACCTTTAGAATACTTATTTTTATGTCCCATGACCAGGATTCACTCTTCTCAGCCACACGCATACATGAAGAGACGGACATACCTTACAAGTACCTCACTATGCTACTGACCAAACTCGCTAAATCAAATATCTTAAAAGCGACACGTGGACGTAATGGAGGTTTTCTGCTCAATAAGAATACTGACGAGATCTTTTTGATCGATATTTTAGATGCTATCGATGAGAACAACTGTGCCAATTGTGCGCTTGGCGAAAGTGCCTGTAATGAAGAGTTTCCGTGTTCGCTTCATGAAGCCTACGTCTTACCAAAGGTCGCGCTAGTCGAGATGTTGAATTCAACGACTTTGAGCAGTTTGGACCCCTCATTGATGAGCAGCCACATGAGTGCTACCGGAATGAATAATCTTTAATCGTTCGGATATTCTTCTTTAACTCGTATATCGGAAAATACTCTATCTTCTCTATCTCATACTCCTTTTTTCCCTGGGGAAGCCGGATAATAAACTCATCAGATTCTTTTTTACCCAACATAGCCTTGGACAAAGGGGCATGAATCGAGATCAGTCCATTTTCAGGCTCACTCTCCAGTACACCGCATATCGTATAACGTTCGCGCTCATCCGTATCAAGATCAAGAAGTGTGACAGTTGAGCCAAAGTGAACCCTGTCATTGGGGAGTACGGAGGGATCAATTATTTTGCTTTTGTGAATATGACTGTTTAAAAAAAAGAGGCGTTTATCAATATGACGGAGTTTCTCTTTTGCAGCATGATATTCAGCGTTTTCACTTCTATCACCTTGGGCTGCAGCTTCCTGTTTCTCAATATTGACACGGGGCTTTTCAATATCTTTAAGATATTTAAACTCTTCGGTAAGTTTGTCAAACCCCGTCTGTGTAATCGGTTCAAAGTCCATACTTAGTGTACGAAACCTTTGATGTAATAGGTATCTTTATTATCTACTCGAGAAGTCTGTACTTTGTATTTTTCAGACCAATGTGCAATTTTTTCATGTGCTTCATCTGTCAACTCGGGACTCGGTGCTTCGATCTTGATCTTAAAATAGTCTTCAGAGTTTGACAAAGCTATATATGAACCGTCAACTTTGAGTTGTTTATGCAGTTCCATTAGATGTTTTTCAATTTTTTCAAATGACTGGGTATTATTGATTATACGCTCTACTTGTTCTTTGAGCGCTTCATTTGGTGTGTAGTCTAGTTGTCGTAAGATGGCTTCATTTACCATATATAAAAACCTTCATGTAAAATTTCAGAACCATTATTCTAACAACTTTTTATATAATGTTTTTTAAAACTTTTATCCAAGTTTTTGTTTAAGTAGTTCCAAAACGCTGGAACTAACGAGCATAATATGCAATCAAAGAAGCTTTCTGGATAGTATGCGCATTGATATAATACCCTGCTATAGCAGCAGATTGTTTACCGTCCAACTCAAACTTTTCTACATCCAGTGCATGTATTGTAAAGATGTATTGATGAGCTTTATCACCTTCTGGTGGGCATGCACCTCCAAACCCTGCAAAACCATAATCTGTTACGTTTTGGACACTTCCCTCTGGTAACATCACTTTTTTCGCATCACCCGCACCCGCTTCTAATGACGTCGTATCTTTTGGAATGTTGAATACAATCCAGTGCCACCATCCGCTTCCGGTCGGAGCATCGGGGTCATAGACTGTCAAAGCAAAACTCTTCGTCCCTTTTGGCACATTTTCCCAATGCAGTTCCGGCGAGATATTCTTTCCGGTACATCCAAAACCGTTATAAACTTCATTAATCGAAAGCTGACCCTTCAGACTATCACTTTTTAATATCAGGCCCTCCGCCCAAAGCAGACTGTTTAAAGAACACAATACTACTAATGTCAATACATACTTCTTCATGACTTTCCTTTCATATATAGGGTTGATTATTATAATATAAGAGGCTTAAAAGCAAAATGTGATTCATTCGGGTATCATGTAAAATAAAATAATATCTATATAGACAAACTGTTAAGGGGGTTCTTATGCAAACTATCATTGGGTGGATATTATTGACGCTTGGTGGAATATTGTATTTTATACAATTGCTTTCATCTGTCAACTTCAAACTTGCCCAAAAATTAGGATTCCAAGAGGACCCTGAACAGACAGACACGCTATTACAAAGAGCTGAACGGTATACGGCGTATTGGAATATAGTAACACTTATATGGTTACCCATAGCGGGTGTTTTTATGCTGATAAACCATGCATGGTGGCCAATAATCTCATTGATAGCCGGCAGTATATATATTGATGCTTCAGGCCGAGAAGCTGTAAAGAATATCAGTTTTCTTCATGAAGGGATAAGAGTAGGCAGGAGTGATCAACAAAAAGTATTTTTTCTTAGTTACATTGTGATGGGCATACTAGGGATCGGTCTTATCTTTTATTCCCTCAATACATTGATGGCGTAAGGTATATAATCGGCTGGTAAAAAGTCTATCCGTCTTTTCGATCTATTAATAGAGATCGATTGTCTGCGATCCACCGTTCAAGAATGATCTTAGCTGCAAGTGAGTCAATCCGTCCGTCTTTTTTCTGCTTGATCAGGCCCTTCATGGACTCTTCCGCTTCAAGCGATGAGTGTGATTCATCCTGAAGATAGACAGGACCGTCAAAGTCCACAAGTTTCATAAAATGCTCCACCCGGCGGCGCATCTCATCTTCACTGCTTCCTCCCATAGGTATGCCGACGACGACGGCATCAGCACCCCACTCAGCTATGATCTCCCTAACAGCACTTGATGCCTGATTCCTGTTTTTACGTTCGATTGCATTAAGAGGCGTCACAAAGTTTTTATCAGCGGAATAGGCCAAGCCGATGCGTTTAAGGCCCAGGTCGATTGCAATGATTTTCAAAACTGCTTTCCTTTCTGGCGCTAAACGCCGATACACCGTCGTTCGTGTCTCTTATGTCATTTAAAGGCATAGGATGAAACCGTAAGTGAATTACACTATTTACCTAGACAAAAGTTTCCAAACATCTTGTCCAACATCTCGGAATGCTCGTATGGCCTCGTGATAGATGAGACCTCGGAAATCGCTCTGTTCATATGAAAGGAGAATATTTCCAGTTCCTGTTCCTCCAAAGGCATCTTGGCCTCTTCTATTTCATAAAGCGCTTTTTTCACCGCATTGATCTGACGCGCTGATATCAGCATCATCTCATCAGAGACGTTTTTGCTGTCCATGATATTCTCAAGTGAAGTGATCAACTCTCTTGCACTCTGCTTACAGCTGAGTTCGATCGGCGAATACTCTGCTATTTTCTCTTTGTCAAATCTCATCTCCAGGTCTGTCTTATTGAGCAGTGTAATAAAGGACTTTTCTGCCTTGTTAGCTTCAATCAGAGAAACGATCTTGGCATCTTCCTCATCAAACTCACGGGAACTGTCAAACAGAGCAATGACGATATCACTCTGCTCTATTGCTTCAATACTGCGTTCTATCCCGATACGTTCGATCTCATCATTGGCATTTCTAATCCCTGCCGTATCGACCATACGGATAAGATGGGTTCCGATCTTGACCTCTTCTTCAATCGTATCACGTGTCGTACCTGCAATGTCGGATACGATAGCGCGTTTGTAGTTCAAAAGTGCATTTAATAAGGAGCTTTTACCGACATTGGGCTTACCGATAATCGCGACCTTAAAGCCCTGCATAAGACCAGCACGGCTCTGACTCGCCTGCAGTGTATCTGATAGTTGCATTCGCAGTTTATCCAAGCGTTCTAATATCTGATCAATAAGGTCTTGAGGCAGATCTTCTTCGGCATAGTCAATTGTGACTTCAGAATAGGCCAGAATATTCAGCAGGTCATCACGTATATTTTCAACATATCCTTTCAACTCACCCTTCATCTGCTTTGCCAGGATCTTTGCCGCATCTTCACTCTTGGCTTCTATCAACTGTGCTATGGCTTCGGCCTCTGTCAAATCTATGCGTCCGTTTAGAAAAGCTCTTTTGGAAAACTCACCCGGTTCTGCAAGGCGTGCACCTTCCTCCAGGACAGCTTGCAAAACCTGTTCGGCGACTATCTTCCCGCCATGACACTGAAACTCGATGATATCTTCTGCTGTAAAAGAGTGAGGGCCCTTAAAATATAATACTATCGCTTCATCGATAAGTTCATCCGAACGGTTGTACAAAGGAGTCAATGTAGCATGACGTGGCATAAAAGTGATTTTTTTTGAAAGTCTGTTTGCGATATGAAGGGCATCTTCTCCGCTGAGACGGATGATAGAGATCGAACCGATACCATGCGCTGTCGCAACGGCTGCAATTGTATCGTTCATCGTGTTAGTTGTTATTAAAGGAGTTGACGATGATAAACTTTGCTCCATCGCGTGTTGAACGTATCGCTACGTACTTGTCCGGATACGTAGCACGGAGTTCACGAAGTGCAATTTGTACCAGTACACCGTCCAGAATCTTCGTCTGCGCACGACCGTCACGGTCTATATTCTCATTAACACTCTCCAGATACTTGCAGATCATCTCTTCCTGGTTCTTTAGGAACTCTGCAATCTCAAGGCGGAGCTGCAACTGATATTTCGCATTGATCCAGTTGTATAGCATGTATGAGAGTGCCTTATATCGATACCCCTCTTTTCCGATCAAGAGAGCAGCATCTTTACCTGTAAACTCTACTAATATCGTTTTCTCGTCATGCTCACACACTTTGATATCATCAATCTCAAAACAGGCATGCTTAAAAAGTCTGTCAAGGTCTTCCTTGATCTCTGAAGCGACCTCACTGGGTTTACAACACTCTTCAAAAAAATTATCTATTGCGTTAGCGTGGCTTGAACGTTGATATGTACTCTCCAGTTGCCTATGTATCTCATCATGGGACTTTTCACATATCTCTGTCTCTTCACCGACATAGATTTCATCGTCTTCATCCGCATATAGATCAGAACCGTCATAATCATCTTCTTGGTCCGTGACAAAAGACTCCGGTAAGATAATATCATTATGTGAAGTACTCTCTTTTTTAGCTGTCTTGTTCCTTTTCGGCTTTGTCTTCTTATAGGATGACATTTCCGTACGGGTCTCTTCTGACCCATCAGCCTGAGTACTTTTTGACTCAGGTTCATTCTCTTGTATAGCTTGCGGTTTTGGTACAGGTTCTTGGACAACTTTTGATGTAGCAACAATGATAGCTTGTTTTTTAAACAGTCCGAAAAGACCACTTTTAGGTGCCTGAATCACCTCGATATTAAGTTGTGTAATAGAACATGACAGTTTTTCAGCAGCCTTAGAATAAGCGCCTTCTAAGGTCTCCGCTTCTATCTTGATCATAATTTATACCTCTTTAGCCTTTTTCATGGCTTGAAATCTGTTATTTACTACGAATTGTTGAGCGATAGAGAAAATATTATTAACCAACCAATAAAGGACAAGTCCTGCCGGGAATGTCACAAAGAAAAATGTAAATATAATCGGTAAAAATCTAAATATCTTTTCCTGCATTGGATCCGTGAAATTACTTGGCGTAATACGTTGTTGATAATACATTGATGCACCCATTAGAATCGGTAAGATAAAAGTCGGGTCCATATGCGCCAAATCTGTAATCCAGAGCATCCATTCTGCGCCTTTTAATTCTACAGCATTTAATAATACCCTATAAATTGCAAAAAAGACAGGAATTTGCATCAAAAGTGGGAGACATCCACCCAGCGGATTTGCCCCTTCTTTCTTATAAAGTGCCATTACAGCGGCATTCATACGCTGTGGGTCACCTTTATACTTCGCTTGAAGCTCTTTTACTTTCGGTGACACTTCTTTGAGTTTGGCCATTGAGATCATTCCCTTGAAGGTTAATGGGAAAAGTACAACACGAATGATCAATGTCAGCAGGACAATCGCCCAACCCCAGTTACCTACAAGACCGTGCAGGAACATCAAAAGCTGGAAAAGTGGTGCTGCCGCGAATGTAAACCAACCGTATTCGATCGCATAGACAAGGTCAGGGTTGATGTTATTGAGTATCTTGTAATCTTTTGGCCCGATATATCCATTAAAGACAAAATTTTGAAGCCCTTCAACAAAAACTACAGGATTGTCATCACGATCTCGATCTACTTTGACAGTCGTCTCTTTATCCAGACCATAGAAGATAGAAGCAAAATATTGCGAAAATGATGATACAAGGTTAACATTGTTGTACGAAGTCATCGCTTCAGCATCACCGTCTTCAATAATGGTGATCAAGTGCTCACCAACATCGACCATGACACCTTCTACAGCCATCATCTGCTTATCAGAGAATGTCGGGTGCATGCCCAGATATACGTAATAACGCTT
>JBFEWG010000133.1:0-5307 GCA_041546465.1 Sulfurimonadaceae bacterium | reverse complement strand
CTTCAACCGTGCGGGTACGAAAAGTCTGGTCCTGGGTGATGAGATCTCACACGGTACTGAGACGCTCTCAGGTGTGGCAATCGTCGCTTCGGCTATCATGAAACTGGCGAAACTGCGTTCGGTCTTCTTGTTTGCGACCCATCTGCATCAGCTTTCGACGATGGATGAGGTGGTCAGACTGAAAAATGTCGTCAACCTGCACTTGGAAGTGGCGTATGATGAAGTGCAGGATAAGCTAGTCTATAACAGAACATTGCAAAGCGGAAGTGGTAGCAGCATCTACGGACTGGAGTTCGCCAAGTCCTTGCATATGGATCAGGAGTTCTTGGATGCGGCAAATAACATCAGGAAGCGTTTGGCCAACGATTATGACGAACTTGAACTACTGGTAAAGAAGAAAAAACGAAGCAAGTATAATAAAGACCTCTATGTGACTAAGTGTGTCATCTGCGGAAATATCGCCGAAGACGTACATCATATCTCCCATCAGTCTATGGCAAATAAGGCCGGTTTTATCGGCCATTTTCACCAGGACCACAAACATAACCTTATCCCATTATGCCGGGACCACCATAACGATATCCACAGCGGGAAGATACTGGTCAGAGGATTCAGGATGACATCGACAGGGCTTGAGCTTGATTATGAGGAACAGCTCTCTTAAAAAAGCGAGGATCTCTGCTTATTGTCAATAGAACAGGTATATGTACTGTCTTTCACGGATCTATACTTCTTACTGTGACAATACCGACAATAAACTCATTCAGGTATTTGTTCCTACTTCGATGCTTTTCTATGGGTTTAATATATCCTGTTGCAGATAACTCAGTGTCAAATCTCTCTTTTTCAGAAGTTTTATTGATGAAAGATAGGTTCACAGTTTAATCCTATGTTAGAATTACATGATATTTTAATAGATAAAGAGATGAAGGAAAAACTATGAAAAGATATATATTTATAGCAGTGATAACCTTGTTATTGATGGGAGGATGTACCCAGGAGAGTCAAAACAAATTTGGTCGTGCTATCCAGAACTATACGGGGACCAACGGTGTACTGGATGTGTATGCAGGTGATAAGCTTGTTAAACGTTTTATCAAGGTCGACAAGTTGACAACAGCGATCGCGACAGAAAATACTCAGCCCCGTCCTTACCGTTACGGATATGGAGTGATGGACGAGAACTTCAACCTTAAAGTGGATGAAGGTGAGAAGAAGGTCTATTTTGAGGTCAGTGACTATTCGACATCATATGTCTTTTATGAAAACAGCAAGAAGTAGGCGGCAGTCGTGGATGTTATAGAACTCTTTAAAAGTATGCTCGAACGAAAAAGTGAGACACCAGATGACGCAGGAGCACTGGATTGGATCAGTGAATACCTTGAAGGGTATACGGCTTTGCGTGTTGACAGGGAAGAGGTAAAGAACCTCTTTATCTATAAGAAGTTTGGCGAGGGGGAACACCTCTGTTTCGCCGGGCATGTAGATGTCGTTCCGGCAGGTGAGGGCTGGGATAGTGATCCTTACAAAGCGGTAGAGAAAGACGGTTATATTTATGGACGTGGTGCACAAGACATGAAGTCGGGTCTATCGGCTTTTATCCAGGCAGTCCACGATACGAAGAGCTTTAACGGGACGCTCTCTCTTCTGCTGACATCAGATGAAGAAGGTCCTGCTAAAAACGGTACGGTCAAAGTATTGGAGGTCTTGAAAGAGAAAGACCTGCTGCCTGATGCCTGTGTTGTCGCTGAGCCGACCTGTGAGCAGGTCTTTGGTGATGCGATGAAAGTAGGACGACGCGGTTCTATTAACGGTGTTATCGAGAAGATCGGAAAGCAGGGGCATGCTGCCTATCCGGAAAAAGCGACCAATCCTATTCATAAAGTAGCACAGGTCCTGCACCATATGGCCGGTGTCAATCTAGACGAGGGAGATGAGTTCTTCTCTCCAAGTCAATTTGTTGTGACCGATATTCGTGCCGGGATGGAAGTGACCAATGTGACCCCGGGTAAATTGAAGATGATGTTCAATGTACGTAACTCGACAAAGACCGATCAGAAGGATATTGAAGACTTTGTCCATCTCTACTTCAAAGAGATGAATTACTCGCTCACACTTGATCAGTCTGCCTATCCGTTTATGACAGATGTTAACACCCATATCGTACGAAGCCTGGATGCAGCCATTGAGAAAGTCACGGGTGTTAAGCCAAAACACTCGACAGCCGGAGGGACATCAGATGCACGCTTTATCGCACCTTACGGGGTCGACGTTGTGGAGTTCGGTGTGAAAAACGATACGATCCATGCACCTAATGAACGCACATCTAAAGAAGAAGTGCAGAAGCTTTATGAGGTCTTTAGAGAGTTGATCGACACTTTTTAGACGGCAGAAGTATCGGTGTGTCTAGTCGTTGATATTTCTGTTGTTTGTGTATTGGGAAGTCTGATCAGGAACTGCGCACCATCGCTGGTGTTTTGAGCTGATATCGTACCATGCAGATGTTCTTCGATGATCATCTTACACATGTAAAGCCCTAAACCTGTCCCTTTGTCCCCCTTACTTGTACGGTAGGGGCTGAATATCTGCTCCATGATCTCAGCATCGATTCCTCCGGCATTGTCCTCTATGATAATAGAGATATTGTCATTGTCGATATCCAGACGTATATTGATGGTCGGATTCTTCGTCTTATTGCTTAAGAAGGCATCAATAGAGTTTTTTATAAGGTTCAGCAGGACCTCGACGAGATCATTTTTGGTAATGTGAAGGCTTATATCATGGTCATCGATCGAACAATGAAAGGGTTGTTCTTTTGTAAATGACTTTGGGAGTTGGTTCATACATTGGTAAAACAGAGCGATGTTGTTTTCCAGAAGGACCGGTCCGATAAGTTGAACCGTGTAACTCAAGACACTTGAGAGTAAAACCGTTCTTTCGGAGCTTTTTGGATTGAAAAAGTTTAAGAAGGCATCAGATGTCTCGGATAGGTGCGTACTGAACTTTTGAATGTCTTGCATTTTAGTAACGATGGTATCGGGATCGAGAGTGTCGAGTTCTTTTTTCACTATAATATTTCCCGCTATCGATGAGATGGAACTCAGCGGCTGTTTCCACTGATGGGCGATCATACTGATCATCTCACCCATCGCTGCATTTTTTGATTGTACCTTTAAGAGGCGTTCACGTTCGACTAAGAGTTTGGAATCGGTAATGTCTTGTCGCAGGGAGATATAACCGGTGATCTTTCCCTCTTCATCAAAACGTGGAAAGACGGTGCTGACGACCCAGTAAAACCCGCCGTCTTTTTTATTGTTTTTGACTTCACCCTGCCACATCTTACCTGAAGATATTGTATTCCACATCTCACGAAAAACAGATTTGGGTGTATCTTTATGACGTACGATATTATGAGGCTGGCCAATGAGTTCTTCTGCGGAAAAACCGGAGATATCACAAAAGGCTTTTGAGACATCCGTAATAATACCCCGTTCGTCAGTTATCGAAGTAATAACGTAATCATCAACGATTTTGAGAAAGTTTTTAAGATCATCCAACTGAATCAACTTAGTAGTTATCATAAGGAAAGCCTGAATTTATTGATTATAAACTATTATAATACATGCTTTCTTAGACTAAAGTGATACACGTTTATAGTCGTGCCTGATAAAGTCCATCATCCTATTGGCATCATCCGAATAACAGATGATGCCTTCGGTATCGACTCCTAAACTGTTGATATACTGTAGGCGAAGATAGTCCTCGTTATGATAATATTCAAATAAAAGCCCGGCATAAAAGAAAGAGAGACTGTTAAGCTTTTCGATGATATCGTCTATTGCCTGGATATGATGCAGATTGATGTCAGCAAAGATCATATCGAGTTGCTGATGACGAAGATTCTCAAACTTTTGCGTAAAATCACGCAGTTCAAAGTTGTTTTCAATCACGATAGTCCCGGAGTTGAGCATAGTATTGGTTCGTGAGTCCAGGGCCTGACGTTGTGAAACAGCCTCATGTGAATCAGTGACCTCCACACCGGCACGATTGTAGACCTTTAAGAGCTCTTGACGGTACTCCATCGGCAGGTAGAGGGTTCTTTCTTTTGGCTCAAAAAGTAAAAAAGCGATCATGGCACCGCTTCGATTGGCTGCTTTGATGCTTTTTTCGATCTCCATGGTCTCGGGAACCAGTCCGAGGCAGATAGCGGTTTCCGTCATGTTGTGCCGGAGATTGGCTTTCTGAGAAAATGGATGCATTGTAAGGGCCTCACCGTAGATAGCACGGTAGCCCTGTTTTTTTGCGGTAATGATCAGTTCATCAAACATCAGGTTCATGATTCCCATACGTTTAAAACGCGGATCGACTGTCGCAACACCAATCTCGGCGATGTTGGAGTATTTGGATTGTATCAGTGCAAAATGGCCGATAAGCTCATCATGATAGTAGGCGACAATAGACGTGACCGACTTGTTCTCATTGGCTTCTCGGACCTTATGCGGGATATAGAAAGTATTCTTATAATAGGAAAAATGGTAATTACGGTAGATCAGTTTTGCTATCCCGTCTCCGTCCCCGACGACAAAGGTCCTGACCTTGAGTGCTTTCAATACATCCTCTTTGGCATAGTTCTCAGTCGTGACAGTGTTGTTTTTAAGGTCATAACAGACATTGAAGTATTGCACAAGGCTAAGACGTTTTCCGTCTTTTTTTAGGTCCTTGTATTCGAACAGATCGACAAGATCATAGATCCGATAGATGCCGCGCTGATGCTTGTATTTTTGATCCAGCTTAAGGCTGAGGTAGGGCGTAAAGTCAAAAGGGAGTCCATCGTCTTCGACATCAATCCGAAGTTCACAGCTCTGTATATGAAAACGGACCCGGATGTCGATTTCATAGGCCCGTTCATAGGCATGTTTAATGATATTGTCCAAAAGGATATGCAGGGCTTCTTTGATAGGAGAAAGGTTGGTCTGATACAGGCGTGATTGTAACTGGGTGAAGACAGAGAGAATAAAAGGAATATAGGCCTTGTTTGAAATCTGTACCACGATACTGTCTTGCATAACTCTCCTTTTAAAAGAGATATATATGACTTTAGTATAGCATATTCAGTTTTTTTACTATGTTTATTCTAAAGTGCTTATGATAGAATATGTACTAAATTATCATAGAAGTCTGGTTATGCAAAAATTATTTATTTTATTATGTTTAGGTTTTATTTCACTTTATGCCGCTGAGCTTGATTGGGCAGAGAGTTATCAAGAAGCCGTAGATAAAGCTATAAAGCAGAAGAAGAGCGTTATG
>JBFEWG010000014.1:0-23709 GCA_041546465.1 Sulfurimonadaceae bacterium | reverse complement strand
GATGCCGAAAGGTTTCAAAGCTGTTGTTGACTGCATCATCACCGTCTCGATTAAAGAGGTGTCATCTGTGACTGTCTGAGCATTTTGACGTGCACGGAAAAGTTCTGTCTCAAGTTTTTCGTTGATCGCATTTTTCTTCAAAACAAGATTTTGAAGAACATCCAGTTCTTTCTTTGCACTTGCTAATTTTTTCTTCTGTGTTGCTTTGATGTCATTCAGACGTTTTTGCAACATCTGTTTTTGTGCTTTCAGGTAAGCAAACTCTTTAGCGTATGCACGCTCAAGCTCTGTCTCTGTCGCTGCAAAGAGTGATAAACTCAATGCTAATACAACCGTTAAAATCTTTTTCATTATTTAACCTCCGTCATTGCAATCGCATTAGGAAGAGTAAAGTATCCGGAGCGAATCTGTTTTTTAAATGAATCGAAAAGTGCCAAGATCTGTTCTTGCTCTTTTTTAGCTACAGCCTCTTTATAGAACCAGCCGTTTACATCTTTGCTTGCATACCCGACAGTGTTGTCAGGAAGCTTGAAATACATCGCCACTGTACCGATACGAGCGACTTCCGCCAAACGATCTTCACCCTTGACAGTGATCGTCTGCTTGAACAGACCGTTCTCTTTGCTCATACGAATCGCATCACCATAGGCATTCCATGTCAATGCCAATGCTTTTTGACCTGTGATCAGGTCGCTCTCAAGCTGTGATCTGATTTTTTCAATATCAGAGATTCTCTCTGCCGTCTTGAAAGGAAGAGAAGCCTGGATATTCTCTTTCATCATGTCCAGTGCGTTGAATACGATCGGTTTCAGACCTTCTGTGTTCTTGCCTGCCTCTTTGATCTCTTTACGGACCTTGTCAAGTTCACGTTCTAGCTGTTTGATGGTAAGGTCTTCTCTTGCCACCACTGATTCAAGATCGTTCTTTTGACGAAGCAGTGAGTTCATTCCTGCCTTGTATGTATCTTTCTCATCATTGATAGAAGCATCAAGCTGCTCGACCTCTGCGCGAATTTTCATTAATGACTCAGCCATTTGTTCTGAAGAAGCGAATAGTGTTGTCGTACCAAGTAGTGTGACAACCGCTACGCTTAGCATTGTTTTTGACATGCGATCCCCGTTTAAATTTAGATGTCGGAAGTGTAAAAAAGCCTGATTACTTCAATGTTACTCTCGGGTGACATTTTGATTACATATAAAATACGAATTTGTATCCGTACCGTAAACCATAAAACTACCGTGTAAACGCTTTGTCGACAGCAAAAAAAGAGAAGTGTTTACGTAGAAAGAGGAAGTTGGGGGTGTAAGAGAAAGCATATGCTTTCTCTACGTTATTGCTTATTTAAGAAGTAGGACGTCTCTGAAGGCTATTGTATCTTTTTGTGTTGTTGTAAATGTCGTTTTTGTATGAATATTTGCATCAGACACTGTTGTTACAATACCGTTGATAAATGTTGGTGCTGTACTGTCATCTTTGATATAGATACCACCCTCATCCGTATTAGCCGCTTTGCTGATGACAAAATTTGTGATCGTTGGCGATGTCATCGGTGTGAACCCGCCAGAAGAGATCTCAAAACCTGCATGAGAAGCCGCATTTGTCTGGTGTACATAGATGTTTGTCGCATTCCCGATGTAACCGTAATCAAGGTCAAAACTGTCATCCTGGCAGTTAACCATTGTTACATTACTTACATCAACTGTACCACCCCAGATCTCAACACCGTCATCAGACGAGTTTCCGATATAGATATTATCGACGATAGTCCCTGAACCGACACCTGCGAGAGAAAGACCGTTTACTTCCTGATTCGTAGCCATTGTAACACCTGAGTTCAGGATATGAACATTACGAATGATACCGGAATCATCAGCAGCTGTAGCCCCACCAAATGCGAAGTCAGGATTTAGTTCATCTACTTCATAGAATGGGTTCACATGGTTTGTCGGCGCATCACCAAGAACAGTTAAACCGCCCCATTGTCCGACATCACCAGCTGTAGGGTCAAGTAAAGATGCCTCTGAAGTAAAATAAATTGGCAATGCATCTGTACCGTCTGCAACAATTCTAGAACCCTTAGCAACAACAATATAATCATCACCCGTTGTGTCACCAAAGACAACTGTACCCGGCTCAATCGTCAATGTTGCTCCATTTTTTACTGTTACAAGACCATTGATCTTATATTGATTACCCGCTGTCCATAATGTATTAACTGTGATATCACCTGTAACATCTACTTGACTGTTAAGTTTATACACAGGATAAGCCTGCTTAAGTCCGACAGAACCGGCACCGGCACCGTCAACTTGAGTTGCAGAGTTAAGTAGAACATCATTAAACTCGATCGCTGCTTCCTGGGCAGTTGTAAATGCCACTTTCGTATGGATACCTGCATCAGTAGCACCCTGAGTCATTACTTCTCCATTGACAAACACCGGTGCTGTCGTATCATCTTTGATATAGATACCACCTTCATCCGAACCGGCTACTTTTGAGATAACAAAGTTCGTAATAGTAGGAGATGTCATTGGAGTAGTACCTCCAGAAGAGATCTCAAATCCGGCGTGTGCTGCTGTCGTCTGATACACTTTAATATTTGTAGCATTTCCAACATATCCGTAATCAAGATCAAAACTGTCATCTTGACAGTTGATCAATGTTGCATTCGTAACATCAACTGTACCACCCCAAATCTCAATACCGTCATCAGAAGAGTTAACGATAGTAATATTACTCACCGTTGTACCTGAACCGACACCAGCTAACGAAAGACCGTTTACTTCCTGGTTTGTTGCCATCGTTACACCAGAGTTCATGATGTATACATTATCTAGAATACCTGAATCATCTGCTGGATCACCCGCACCGGCAACTGCATTACCAAACGAGAAATCTGGATTAAGTTCATCCACCTCATAATATGGATCAGCATGGTTTGTCGGGGCTGCTCCTAGGACAGTCACACCACCCCATTGACCAACATCAGCTTTACTTGGATCCATCAAAGCCGTCTCTGAAGTAAAGATAATCGGATTTGCCGGTGTACCATCTGCAATAATTTTAGAACCTTTTGCAATAACAAGGTAATCATCACCGATGCTGTCACCGAAAATTACTGTTCCCGGTTCAATTGTCAACGTTGCTCCGTTTTTAACAGTTACAAGACCAGAAAGTTTCCACTGTTTGTTGTTTGTCAACAATGTATTAACTGTGATATCACCAAAAAGGTTCTCCACATTTGCTGCATCATAAGCAGGAACCGGAAGAGGTGTCGCATCATTAGCGATATGACGTTCTGCCACATCTGCTGCACCCAGACCATCATACAGTGCCGGATCAATAACTGTACTAGTTGTTGTTGTCGTAGTTGTTGTCGTAGACGCAGTATATGTTCCCGCACCTGTATCGGCACCTCCGCCTCCACATCCGCTAAGACCTAACATTGCCGCTGCTATAGCACTCATCATTATCGTTTTGTTTAGATTCATCTTTTCTTTCCTGTTTAAAAAGTTGCCAAAATTATGCGGGAACTTTATTACTGGAATGACTCCGTTAAATGACATTTTCGATACAGAAAGATGACATTTTGGTTACATAAATATGACGAATCGTAACCTTACTGAAATCTTAAGCATTTATCATTTCAGGCATGAAAGCATTGATATTAATTGTAGAAGATGATCTTGATCTTCTTGAACTTCTTGAACACAGACTGCAGAAAGAACAGTATGAGACGATGGGACTTGTCAACACAAAACTCTTAAACAAGATACTTGAGACAGAACCGGTGGACCTCATCATCATGGATCGAAACCTGCCTGGTGTTGAGGGCAGTGCCTATATCTCTTTATTACGTGACAAAGGAATGCAGACACCGGTAATGTTCCTGTCTGCCAAAAACACTAAAGAGGATATTCAAGAGGGATTTTTATGCGGAGGGGATGATTATATGACCAAGCCGTTTGAGATCAAGGAACTTCTTTTACGTATCAAAGCTATTTTAAAACGTACCAAAACCTATGTCAATAAAAAGACCCTCTCTTACAGAGAGATTATTCTTGATATCAACCAGCGTCTTGTTTATATAAAGGATAGACCTATGGAACTCACCAAACTTGAGTTCAATCTTTTACAGACCTTTATAGAACATCAGGGGCAGGTTCTTAATCGTGAGTTCTTACTGGAAAATGTATGGGGATCGGAAAAAAGTACCCAGAAACGTACTGTCAATGTGGCTATCAAACGCTTGAAAGAGAAAATTGAAAGCATCACGACAGATAATTACATCAAGACAGTCCGGGGGATAGGTTACACTATCCAATAGACTATTACTTGATCAGACGTTTTAGTTCTTCATAGGGCTTATACCCTTTGATGACACACAGGTGCCCCTCTTCATCAATAAGTACAAGAGAGGGAAAAACATTTGCGCCCATCGAACGTGCTTTATATCTGTCCGCTTCCGTCTTGTCTATAATAGCTTGACTTTCAAAACGTCTTAAAAAACTCTCTTTATCAATTCCCTCTTCTTCCGCTATTCTTGCAAGAGTGGACTCTAAAGTAATATCTTCGGCATGGAGATAAAAAGCCTTTTGGAGAGCCTTGAAATAGGAGAACTGCTTAGTCTCATCTATCTCGCGTACCGTCACAACAGCTCGGCATGCAGGCTTCGTATCATAATCGAAGTCACTTCGCTTAAGCAGTTCCGTGTTAAATGGCTGGGCCGTCTTTTCCTCGACACTCTTCCAGTGATGTGCCAGGTAGGCTTTAAAGGCATCATCCCATGCCTGATCTCCTTTGGATCTCAACCCACCCAACAGAAGTGAGATCTTTACCTCATCCCCCAAGTCCTTGATCAAAGACTCTATCACCGGCTCAAATCCCCAACACCAAGAGCACATCGGATCAGCAACGATAATTATCTCTTTTGTTTTTTGCATAATTTATTATATCTTTATTCCCCTTCACACATTTATCACAAAACAAGCCGTGGCGGTCTGCAAAGCAGATGTTTCTTGAGCTAATGTGTGAAATGTTGTAAATTCACACATTTATCACACATTGGCAATCTATAATTTTCCCCGAAGTCAAAGAGAACAAACAATTTTACGATCAAAGTTCCCCTAGCCTTTGATCATACTTATACATTTTACATCCATTTTACCTGTATACCCCTCACTTCAGGTAAGACCATCTGTTAAAACATAAAACTTTAGAATAACACTCCTTTATCTCTTTGACTCAAACCTCTTCTTATAAAGTAATTCCAATATCACAAAAGTATCACATGATGAATTCTTATCTATTCCTTTCAGTTTGACAGAAGGCTTATTGTGTAATTCTATTATAATTTTTTATACTTCACTGTGCTCTTCACCTGAAGTCTAAAGACTTATTCAAACCTAAAAAAGGAGTGTTTACATGATCAAAAGTCTCGTAAAAATGGGAAGTTTACTTGCTTTGCTTCTGGGTTCCACCAGTCTCTTTGGTGCTTATGACACCAATCCACCCTTCAAACTAAACAAACTTGAGCTTATAGAATACAATGCAGATGGTAAGAAGATCAAGGCCTATAATCCGACATCCAACTACAGTATGTTTGTCAACTATGAGTTGGGGATGCACTGTGTCGGTTTTGAGATGAGTTACTGTTGTGTCATCCCGCCGTATAACTCGATCCAGTCACAAGCTGTTCAAACGGGTATCGATGGCGCCCTTCCAAGACTCATCACACCAAATGACAACAAAAAGCTCTATTATTACACCAAAGACAACTCTTATTCTGAGGGGAATAAGATGAAGTACTGGGGTGTCATGAAAGATGTCGATGGCAATGGACGTATGGATGATGCCGGTGATAATGTTGCCAATTATGTATGGAAGCACCTCTACATCTATAAAGACCTTGAAGGAACAAAACCTGCTGACAGAACGAAAGAATCTCGTCTGTATGTCGGTAAAGATATCAATGTAAAACTTGACTCTGGTCCTACCGGTAAGCATATTGCCGGCGGTTATCTGGAGTATTCAGGTAAAGACGGAAGCAATGTCGTCTTTACAGACACCCTTGTCCCACCGGTTCAGGAGATCCCGCTTGTACTGACAGCTTCACATCTCTGGGATGCCCTGGGACTTCCATTGACTGCATTCAACGATTCAACGCGCAAAGGAAGTATCCGTTCGGTGACTGAGCGTGATTTTCAACCCTTTCAAAAATCAACAGTTCAATTACATGGTCAAAACGGTCAGCCTGTTATCGAAAATGGTCAGGTCGTAGAGTACTTTGGAACAAACCCTGTTGATATCCCGAACTGTTACGCCTGTCACTCACGTGAAGGTAAAGCAGCTAAAATGGCAAGAGATGAAGGTCTGACAAACTCGGACAAAGAGTATGCATACTGGAAGACCTATCCGGATGAGAGTGAATACATGGCTCGTCTGTCTGAATCTTCTATCAATATCTTAGAGCTTCATGACAAGCATCATGGAACGACATTTTTAAGTGACTACAATCCTGACGCTTCGTCACAACGCCTTGGTAAGACAGGTGAAGTAAACTGTGCAGACTGTCATGGAGACAATGTCTCTGGTAACTTGCAAGAGCCACGTCCTGGTGTTACAGGGTATAAAGCTGTCAAAGCAAAACCTCTCTCTGAAGCAATCCATGGTTTTCACCTGGCAATGGTACCGATGCCTGACGGTGGTGACAGATCACAAGCGTGTCAATCATGCCACCCGACTCACTTCCAAGATCCGACAATGAACGATGATTCGAATCCGTTCCGTGTTGCGAACCGTTATGGTGAAGGTCGTTTTGGAGACAAAGATATCCGTCAAAGCGGTGGTGGATGTTATGTTCGCCGTGACGCGCACTCAAATCCTCATGCTAAACCGCCGTTCTTCCTTAATGAATACGGTAAGTATCAATTAAATGAAGTAAGTATGAAAGATGAGAAAGGCAAACCTGTCAAAGAGATGCGTGGTCTTTACTGTACAAACTGTCACACTAAAGTCGCTCAGAAAATGTATGAGCTTGATGACCTCAAAGTCGCACAGACCCAAGAAGGTAAAACGGTACGTAACAAAACATTAAAAGAGATGATCACTGCTATTGCCGGTGGCGATGCAAAACGTTTCAATGATATCGCTGATCCTAAGACAACGGGTAACAATGAAGTACTGCAGTATTACGTAGACCATAAATCTGCTACCTTGGTTAAAAACGTAGGAAAAGACGGTAAACTTGATCTTAAACCATGGAATCACCCTACAGGTGGCGATGTTCCGTACAACGCAGCTTCTGGTGGAGATGACTGGTGGTTGTCTGCAAGTGAACCGCATTGTGCCGATTGTCACTTGGCACCGTTTGTTGAGAGTATGGGTGGAGAATACTTCCCGATTGACCAACCAAACAAACACTCGCTTTATCGTTACTCTAAAGCGCATGGAGATCTGGCTTGTCAATCGTGTCATGAGTCGTCTCATGGTCTATACTCTACACGTTATGACGGAGAGCACCGTACCGTTGACAAAACAACACATGAACAGGCGCTTCAGTATTCTCCTGATGGGGAATATGCTGGTCCTGTAACCTGTTCGGCATGTCACACCGTCAATGAAAAAGGTGTTCCGGTCCAACTTGTCGGAACAGAGTATGAAAATGATTACTGGGCTGCTGTGACACTGGCTCACTATATGCGCTCTGGTGATCAAAAACTTGGGACTAAAGACTTGGTCAAAAAGTACCCGTACAAACAATCACAGGATGTGGTTAAAAAAGGATGGAAGTAAATATACTTCCTCTGCAAGCAGATGAAAAATCATCTGCTTTTTTACTTCACAATACTTAACGGATAAACTCTCTAAACTTCATCATAAACTTTTGAACCTTCGGTGCTACAACGGCTTGACAATAGCCCTGATTTGGATTATGTGTCAGATAATCCTGGTGATACCCTTCTGCTTCATAAAACTCCGGTGCAGGACTCAGTTCCGTTACAATAGGTGAAGACAAGCTCTTTTGAAGCTCTTCAATCTTCGCTTCAGCTGCATCCTTCTGCTCTTCATCGAGATAATAGATAACCGAACGATATTGTGTCCCGGTATCTGCACCTTGTCGATTGAGTGAAGTCGGATCATGGATCTCAAAAAAGATATCAAGTATATCCTCATAAGAGATCACATTCTCATCAAATATTACTCTTACTACTTCAGCATGCCCTGTTGTACCTGTACATATCTCTTGATACGTAGGGTTGGGGTTTTCACCCCCTGCGTAGCCACTAATGGCAGAGTCTACGCCTTTCGCACGAGAATATACGGCTTCAACACACCAAAAACATCCACCACCTAAAATTGCTGTTTGCATTTTCGACAACCTTTATAAATATTTTTCTATTTCTACCTAAATGCACTGAAGCTAAAGATTAAATTTTTAAGTTAATTACAATATAAATTTTCACTATTTACATAAAAAGTGTATAATGCTTCCAAATTTTAACTACCAAGGACTATACCTTTAAATGGACCCCTCGTTATATAACTTAACCTCAAGTACGGTAGCCTAATGGGTTTACTTCTTTTTTATCTTTTTATCGCCCTTTTTATATCATTTCTATGTTCTGTTTTAGAAGCTGTTTTACTCTCTATCACATCGTCATTTATCGGTTCTCTACCTGAGAATTCCGTACATAAAATACGCCTTACTGCACTCAAGCAGAACCTTGATGATGCTATCTCTTCTATTCTGATCTTAAACACTATCGCCCATACAATGGGTGCTGCCGGTGTTGGTGCAGAAGCTGTAAAACTGTTTGGAACAGAATGGCAAAGCCTTGTGGCAGTGATCTTGACATTGCTCATCCTCTACTTTTCTGAGATCATACCAAAGACTGTTGGAGCGACATACTGGAGAGAACTCGCAAAACCTTCTGCCACACTTATCTCCTATTTGATGAGAATCTTACTCCCTTTGTTATGGATATCACGACAGATCACACGCCGTATCCAAAAAAACAGAAAACATGGGCCGACACGTGAAGAGATTTCGGCAATGGCGGGGATAGGTAGTGAACATGGTATCTTGGAAGAAAAAGAAGAGAGACTGATCCAAAACCTTCTTCAGCTCAAGCAGGTGCGTGTCAAAGACATCTTGACCCCGCGTTCAGTCGTCTTTGCCCTGGATTCGGAAGAGTCCATTGAATCTGCACTTGAGAAAAAGGATATTTTCACCTATTCACGTATTCCTTTGTACCAGGATTCCAATGAGAATATTGTCGGGATGGTATTCTCTCGCGAGATCCTACGTTCGACTTCACTGGACGAGGAAGACGACAAACCTCTAAGTACGATCATGAGGCCGGCATATCGAGTCTCTGAAAACCTCCCTGTCTTTTACCTGATGGACACATTTATCAAGCGTAAAGAGCATCTTTTCGTCGTTCATGACAACTATGATCAATACGTTGGTATTGTTACCCTTGAAGATGCCATTGAGACTCTTCTTGGTGTTGAGATCGTCGATGAGGCAGATACGGTGACCGATATGCAACAGTTCGCCAAAGACCAATCCGCCTATAAGAGACAAGAGAGTAAAGAGTAAGACTCACAGAGACTTTTCTCAGCTCTTTCTCTTATCAGCGATTATACCCCTCCCTAAAAGTTTCAACAACGAATGCAACCTGATTTGTTATAATTCCTACAGCACATGGAAGGTAAAGGATAATATGAAGACCAAGAACCCTTACATATATAAAATCTTGCATAAACAGATTCTTGTGATGCTTGGTCTATCACTTTTTCCAGGGCTTGGTTATATCCTGCTGGGATGGATAAATAACATAGTAGTACCGGCTCTAGCCTGGTATGCTCTGATCCTTCTTCTGTCTGTCTGGGGATATCGACTGCATAGGGAGTTTCAGTACGCCGATATGTCACGTACAGAACTGCTTGATTGGCATAAAAGACTTGTCAACTTTTACTTTTTGATCTTTGCTTCATGGACACTGATTTTTGTTTTATATGCAGGTGAGAGCGACACCAATATGCATTATATTGCTATCTTTACCGAACTGGGAGCTTCTGTTGTCGCGGCAACACTTCTCTACCCTTCCCCCAAGATATTACGTCCCGTTCTGTTGATCTTAATGCTGCCTCTGGCTATCTATTTTTCAATGATCAACGAATTCTATGGTTATGTACTCACCCTCTTCTCCCTGATTTTTCTGGGTGTTCTGTTTTACGGTGCCAACAGTTCGGATAAACTCCTGCAAAGAATCCATCATCAAGCATCACATGATCAGCTGACCGGTCTATACAACCGGCATACGATCATTGATGCCCTGCAGCAAAAAGTCAATGGTCTTGAAAGAGAAAGAAAGTTCTCCTATCTTCTGCTTATCGACCTTGACTATTTCAAGACCATTAATGACACACTGGGGCATGATATCGGAGACAAGGTCCTGCAAGAAGTCTCTGAACGGCTACATCATATCTGCGGTGAAAAAAACACCATTGCACGCCTGGGTGGAGATGAGTTTATCGTGTTGGGACAAGAGTTTGATTCTGAAGACGAGAGCCTTGATAAAGCAATGATTCTTTCCCATAATCTCCTGGAACGCTTAAAAGAGACCTACCTTATAGATGAGCATAATCTTTATCTCAGTGCCAGTATAGGTGCCAGTCTGCTCAGTGACAAAAAGCTCGATGCAAACCTCTTTGTTAAAGAGGCTGATATCGCGATGTATGAAGTCAAAGAGCAAGGGCGAGACGGCGTTATACTCTTTAATAACGCACTGTCCAGACGTGTCGAAAAACATTTGGCAATGGAACAGAAACTTCATTTCGCTCTTAATAACAATGAGATATTTTTGAACTACCAGCCTCAGTTAAACCTGAAGGAAAAGATCATCGGTGCCGAAGTATTGGTACGCTGGAAGAACAAAGAACTGGGCTTCGTCTCACCAGAGAGCTTTATTTCCATTGCCGAGCAGACAGGTTACATGATAGACCTGGGATTCTATATCCTGGAAGAATCCTTTAAGACTTTGAGACAATGGGAACAAGACGGAATCGAGTTGGAGCAGTTTTCCATCAATATAAGCATGCGGCAGTTTTTCTATTTTAGATTTGTTGAAGATGTCACAGAGCTTTGCAGACAGTACCTGACCCAGGAGTTAAGAGAAAAACTTGTCTTTGAGATGACAGAAAGTATCCCTGCCGAAGATGTCCCCAAAGTACAATCCATTATGGAGAAGCTTACCGGGTTGGGAATACGTTTCTCTATGGATGACTTCGGTACAGGCTACTCTTCATTAAGTTACCTGCGGCAGATGCCTATTCATGAACTTAAAATCGACCAGTCCTTTATCAACAAAATTAATCAAAGCAAAGCCGACACCAGGATGGTAAAAATCATATTGAAAATGGCAAAATCTTTTGATCTGAAAGTCGTTGCAGAAGGTGTAGAGACGATTGAACAGGCTCAATTCTTGATAGAACAGCAGTGTGATATACTACAAGGCTACCTCTTTGCCAAGCCATTAAGTAAAGAAGAGTTTGAAGCGAACTTTCATCGATCAAAGACATCAGCACAAAAGACTCATTTAACCTTTGACATATAATGACTTCACTACTCTATCTGCGACCTTGTTTTCACAGGGACTTCCTCGGATGACTTACATGGACTCCAAACTCTTTTCTGCGGCTTTATTTTCAAGGAAACTGCGGCGCGTGAATTTTATAAAGAGTCCAGACTTTTTTCTGCTGCCTTGTTTTGGCGGTCGTAAGAGCGTTGATCAAACTCTTTTTGAGCACACCCGGCAAACACTGATACCATAATGATAGAACACAGTAAGACCTTCATCGTTATCCTTTATATTGATTCAATATACATAATCATAGCAGACCCTTGGTGGATTCTAACTTTGCCTTTCTTTCATAGTAGGAGAGCAGTTGCTTTTTAAACATTCTTTTTCCTCCATATGAGGGGTGCCTTACCTTGATATGATCGATCTTCATCTTCATCAAACTCTCATCGGCGACATTGCCGATCGCTATGATCTCTTTAATGTCAAAGATTTCTATGAGATCACGAAGATAACGTCTTCCAATCTCCAGTTCTTTGACTGTAGGTTTTCGGTTTGAGTCCACATTATCCTTTTGATAGGGATGAAAAGGAAAGGCATTCCATAACAAAGGCAACTCCTCCAATTGTTCAAGAACATCCCACATCGAGGAAGCACTTTGCTCTTTTTTGGCTCTCTTCGTTGAAGCTTTATACCCCTGTTCTATTCCAAAGAGCTTCTTCACTTTGACACCGTAACGAATAATATGCTCAGAAGTAAAAGGAACTCCTGTCAGACGGCAGCCATTATAGCCGGGGGCTTCTCCGACAAGCAATGTATCTGTCCCCTGTTCATATATATATGAGAGGTACCTCTCGAGATTGTAACGCCTGGCATTGGTACGCTTGGCATTATAAAAGTTTGTGACGCAGCCTTCGATAGTTTCTTCCTGTAATCGTCGTGTAAAGTGTTTTAAGCTTGAAGGAAGCCTCCTGTCTCGCTGCTCTTTTGTCATATCTCTTTTATCTCCAACATACGCTCAATCTCGGATACTGGTCGTGGTTCATCAATATAATAGCCTTGGACAAAGTCCACCCCCAAGGTACAGACCTCATCGAAAACAGCCTCGTCACAGACAAACTCAGCCACGGTTCTGGCACCTGTCATACGTGCAAACCCATTGATGGTCTTTGTAATATTCCTGCTCTGCTCATCCGAAACTATGTTTTTGACGAACTGACCATCAATCTTTATATAATCAGCTTCCATTAACATCAGATGGGCAAAGTTGGAGTTTCCTGTACCGAAATCATCAATAGCGATCTTGAACCCCAGTTTTTTCAACTTGTCAATCGTGACGATAATCTGGTTTTCATCTTTATATTTTCCTGTCTCCAGGATCTCGATGATGATATTCTTGATTTCCATCCCAGACTTCATGACCATTGCCTGAATATCATGCATCAAATTAGCCTCTTCAAAATCTTCAAAAGAGGTATTGATAGAGAACTCAACATCGGGATACTTTTGTGCCACACCGAATACCGAACGCAGCATCAATAGCGTTATGTCACTCAATTTTCCCATCTTCTTAGCAACGTCTAAAAACTGAGAAGGTGTGACAATATCATCCTTTTCAATCATTCTGACCAAGCACTCAAACTTGCACACCTTTTTCATTCTCACATCATAGATAGGCTGAAAATAGGGAACCAGCCTATTCTCATGCAGGGCAGATTGAAACCGTTTCGCCCACCTCTGGTTCTGCTTGAAGATCTCTTTCTCATTATGACTTTCATCATAGGCAAGGTATTTAATATGCTCCTGCCTTCGAGCTTCATCCAGAGCGATATCTGCGCGGGAGAAAAGAGGAAGTTCACTTTGGGCAAAAGGCAGTGCAAGTGAAAGCGTATAGTTTAGTGCGATATCAAAATCATCAAGTTGAATATGTTCAAGTGAAAGCCTGTTATAAAGGTATTGCAGTTCGTCTTGAAGGTGAACCTTGGCATCAGAACGCAATGCAAAGGTATCGTTGTATATCCGATACAGTTGCATCGGTGAACGCGGGAATTCATGCAGCATACGTATCAACTCGGATAAAACCCTATCGGCGATTTTCGGCCCGTAAATATTTTTAACCATCTTGTAGTTCTCAACACATATCAGTATTAAGGTCGAATTCTCTCCGATATCCATCTGAAGCTTATTCAGATTGGGAAGATGCGTCTGCAGGTCAAAATACAACTGCTCAAGAAGCTTTGTATGGGCTTTGCGAAGATTTGTCTGCAAAATACTTATCTCATTGATATCACTTTGATGCAGATTCAGACTTCTCTCGTCAAACAGCAGCTGAGATATCTCAGCTATCTCTCCGACAGGTTTGGAAATAAGGCCACTCACTGATTTTGCCTGGTTTCGAATAAACAGGAACAAAATAAGATGAACACATACGATGATGATCAAAGAGATGACACCATACTTCCTTGTCTGAGAATAGACAGCATTGATCTCTTTGTTGATTGCATCCTTTTTAGCGATCAGGATCAACTCTAAGCCTGTGCCCTTTAGCTTCTTTTGAAAAAAGACAAAATTTGGCTGACTCTGAATGGAATAGACAAACGGTTCCAGTCTTCCCTCTGCAGAACCTTGATATAACGCGTTGAAAGAGTGTACTCCAAAGTCCTTATAAAATGCCTCTTCATCCGATGCAAAGAGCACATGTCTCTGCTGGCCCAAAAGAATAATATACGCATCAAATGGAAGACTTAAATCACTGATCTCTTGTGTGTTCTCGACGGTCAGGGTCATCCCGACAACCCCTCTCATCTCATTATCCACATAGATCGGAGCAACAACTGAGCCGATCTGACCCAGCCCCATCGCCCATGGCTCCTGAAACAGAGGAATAAAAATTGTCTTTCTATCCGGATTGTGTTCGGCATCTGCTTTGAAATAGTAGCTTTGCTTGGTGGAATCCAGGTTTGGTGAAAGCGCGTCTTTTACGACAATTCTAGGATAATACATCGAGTAATACTTCCCGATATTGACCCATGCAGAATCGACTATCCCTTTGTATTGCTGCATCACGGCATCTATGGAAGACTCGGACAAAGAGAGGACCTTCAAGACCTCCTTGTCCCTCTTATCGAGGGTGTCAAGGTTCGTCGTATATATCGAAGCCGGACCCTTTTTCTTTCGAATAAAAAAACCCTCATCAAACACAAATGTAAGTTCTTCATCACTGAAATAACCGCTCTCTTCAAAGAGAGATTCGATGATCATCTTCAGAACCGAAGCATCTTTTTGGACACCTTCTATCTTAGAATCCATACGTTCCGTCACCTGGTATGAAACCTCTTCAAAACTCTGTGCTGCGGTGTTTTGGATCAGCTCCTCATTTTTATCCTCCTGCAAAAATCCAAAGACAAAAATCAGGACGATCAACACAAGTTCGATCAGAACAATCGGAAGTAAGGCAGACTTGAAGATACGTTCAAGGACGAAACTATGAAGAGTTTGCATTCTTCCACCTGTTTTTTATTTATTGTAGCATCTTTATATTACCATTTGTTATACTGAACAATCTTCTCCTTCGATAAGATTCACAAAAAGTGCTAAGGCTCTTTGCCTAAGTCAACCATCTCATCAAAATTTATGTTCAAATTGGCTAAAATCACAATTACTGTATTTATGCGGCAATATGATGCGTGTTTCTGCATAAATACAAGTACTTTTAAAAAGAGTTTCATGTCAGTCAAACAATACATATTAGATACAATCAAAAAACGCCCGCTGATCATCGACGGTGCCATGGGAACCCAGCTTCAAGAACGTGCAGACCGGATAACTGAAGCCCAATGGGAAGGCAATGAAGGATGTAATGAGCTTCTTAACGTGACTGCACCGGAGATACTTGAAGAGATCTTTCATGCCTACCTGACTGCCGGTGCTGATTTCATTACGACAAATACATTCGGCTCGTTCGACTGGGTACTGGATGAGTACCAGATAGGGCATCGTGCCTATGAGCTCACCAAAGCTGGTGCGGAAATCGTCAAGCGCCAGTGTGAGAAATTCTCGACCCCCGAACATCCCCGTTTTGTCCTGGGTTCGATCGGACCGGGGACAAAACTCCCTTCACTTGGTCATATGCACTATAATGAGATGCTCTCAGGGTACACCGAGTGTGCCCTTGCCCTGATCGATGGCGGTACTGATGTCTTCTTGCTTGAGACCTGTCAAGACCCTCTTCAGATCAAAGCTGCCCTGCATGCCTGTGAAGCAGCCAACAAAGAGCGTGGTACGGAACTTCCTATCATGGTCTCTGCAACGATCGAACTCTCAGGGACAATGCTTATCGGGACAGATGCCCAGACTATTGCGACCATCCTGGAGCCTTTTGACATCATCTCACTCGGGTTTAACTGCGGAACCGGACCGGAACAGTACGGCAAACACATCAAAACACTTTCGGAAGTCTGGGGCAAACCAATTTCTATCCATGCGAATGCAGGTCTGCCTCAAAACCGCGGTGGATACACCTACTATCCGATGGGACCGGATGAGTTTGCCGAAAAGCAGGAAGGCTTTTTAGACTATGACGGTGTTGCATTTCTAGGCGGATGCTGTGGTACGACACCTCAGCACATCCGTGCCATGGTCAACAAAGTTACATCTATTGTCCCTAAGGCACCAAAGGGTTCTCAACCGACAGCCCTTGCCTCCTTGTTCAATACAGTCCCTTTGATGCAAGACCCTGCACCACTGCTCATTGGTGAACGATCAAATGCGACCGGTTCCAAGGCCTTTAGAGAACTTTTACTTGCTGAAGATTACGAAGGAACGCTCAGTGTCGGTCAGCAACAGGTCCGTGCAGGGGCGCATGTTCTTGATGTCTCTGTCGGTTTTGCAGGCCGTGATGAGACGAAGGATATGAACTCAGTCATGTCTCTTTATGCCCAGAAGATCCCTCTTCCGATCATGCCTGACTCCACACAGACTGCTGCTCTTGAAGAGGCCTTGAAACTAATCGGCGGAAAACCTATCATCAACTCTGTCAACCTTGAGGATGGCATTGAGAAATTCGATATTGTCTGTGGCCTTGCTAAAAAGTTTGGTGCCTCTTTGGTATGTCTGACGATCGATGAAGTCTCTATGGCCAAGACCCTCGAACATAAGCTTGAAGTCGCGGAACGTATCTATGAACGTGCGACCAAGGTCCATGGCATGAACCCTGAAGACCTTGTCTTTGATGTCCTGACCTTCACACTTGGTTCAGGGGATGAAGAGTATCGAGATGCAGGTATTCAGACTATCGAAGCGATCCGTGAATTACGTAAACGTCATCCTGAAGTAGGAACAACTCTGGGACTGTCGAATATCTCCTTTGGTCTGGACAAAGATGCACGGCCTTATCTCAACTCTATCTTTTTAGACCACTGTATTCAGGCCGGTCTTACTTCGGTGATCATCAATGTCAAACATATCATCCCGCTCAATAAAATCTCTCAGGAAGACCAGGATATCTGTAATAACCTGATTTTTGACAAGAAAGAGAACGGCCAGGCTCTTTTCGACTTTATCGAGCACTTCTCGTCAAAAGAAGCCGTTGACAACGAGGCAGAAGATGAGGCCTTTAATGCACTCAGTGATGAAGAGAAGATATCAAAACTTCTCATGGACGGTGACAAAGAGAGAATGATACCGCTTGTCGAAGAGGCACGCCACACTATCGCACCAGAAAGAATCGTCAATGAGATCCTTATCGATGCGATGAAGGTGGTAGGTGAACTCTTCGGTTCCGGTCAGATGCAGCTTCCCTTCGTACTTCAATCGGCTGAGACGATGAAAGCAACCGTAGACCACCTTAATCCCTATCTGCCTAAAACAGAAAAGACAACTGTCACGACACTCGCCTTGGGAACAGTCAAAGGTGATGTTCATGACGTCGGGAAAAACCTTGTTGATATCATCTTGACCAACAACGGTTTCAATGTCATCAACCTCGGGATCAAAGTAGAACTCGATGTTTTTCTCAAAGAGCTTAAAGAGTCCAATATCTCGGCGATTGGGATGAGTGGTTTGCTTGTCAAATCAACACAGGTCATGAAAGAGAACCTTGAAGCGATGAAAGAAGCGGGTATCACTATCCCTATTCTTCTAGGCGGTGCTGCTCTAACACGCAGTTTCATCGATGATTTCTGCCGTCCTATTTATGACGGTCCTATCTTTTACTGTAAAGATGCCTTTGATGGTGTAACAGCGATGAGCCGTATTGAAGCAGGAAACTTCGATACGAACCTTCATGGTGATGCAGGTGAGGAAAACACTCAGCAAGAGAAAAAAGAGGTCATCATCCCTCCTTTCGAAGAACTCACTATGCCTTCACGCGATGTCAAGACACCTATCCCACCATTTTGGGGTCGCCGTGTAATGGAAGTCGGAAAAGACTTCCCTATCGAACTTGCCTTCGAATGGATCAACCATAAGATGCTCTTCAAACAACGCTGGGGATACAGTTCCAAAGGTATGAGTAAAGAAGAGTATGAAAAACAGCTTGAGACCAAAGTCTGGCCTGCATACGAACGTATCAAACAACAGTTCTTGGATGAAAAGCTCTTTGATCCGACTGTCATCTATGGCTACTTTCCTGTACGTTCAGATGACACGAGCCTGCTTGTCTTTGATGAGAGTGAAGGCTATAACTCTGAAAACGATATCAACACAGAGCCGTTAAAGGATGTCATCGGAAGAGCTGAACACCAGTTTACCTTCCCGCGCCAAAATAAAAAACCGCACCGTGCCCTGTCCGACTTTTTCCATCGTGACCGCCACGATGTTCTGGCGATGACCTGTGTATCCGCCGGAAGCAAACTGAGTGAGTATGAAAAGACTCTTTATGACAAAGGTGAATATACAGAATATTATATGGTCCATGGTCTAGGTGTCGAACTGGCTGAGGCCCTGGCCGAGATCGTCCATAAACAAATACGGCTTGATCTTAATATCTGCGAGAATGAAAAACCGGTTCTATCTGATGTACGTATGAACAAATACCAGGGGGCACGTTACTCTTTTGGATATCCAGCCTGTCCGGATTTGGAACTCAATGTACCTCTCTTCAAGCTTTTACGACCTGAGGAGTTCGGTATCGAACTCAGTGAGACATTCCAGATCCATCCTGAACAAAGTACGTCTGCATTAGTCGTCTATCATCCTAATGCGACTTACTATAACATCTAAAACTAAATCTTCTATTTCTCAGTGACACAGGACTAAGATAACTTAGACCCTGTTTCACCTGCTGTTGTCTTACACAAACAAACCGTCCAAAGTTCGTTATAATGGTGTAAACTTTTCAAGGATATTCATGAAAATATACTTTACGCTGCTTTTATGTATCACTACTCTTTTTGCTGGCGATATCGACCCCAAACCTTTTAAATCCGTTCCAATGTTCTCTCAGCCGCATATCACTGTCAAAAAGGCCTATGACCATGGTCCTATCTATGAAGTACAATTAGAGATTGCCACACCTCGTGGTGCTCAATTAACGACAGCCTTTTTAACAAAAGACAAAAAAGTCGTAGTTATCGGAGATGCGATGGATGCCGTTACAGGTGAAAGTTTCAAACGTCCGATTGACATGGCATCAATTCGTAAAGATGCCGATATTGTATACGGAAGCGGTAAAGATGAGTACATCGTCTTTACGGATCCAGAGTGTCCCTATTGTGTCAAGTTTGAAAAAATGTGGCCAACGCTTGAGAAGAAAGTGAAACTCTATGTCTTTTTCATGCCGCTTTCACATCATAGAAGTGCCGTTCAGATGTCATACCATGTGATGAAACAAAAAGACAATCAAGCTAAGGCCAAAGCAATCCTAGACATGGCTTATGGTGATAAAAGTTATGAGCGACTTACGATGAGCCAGCAGATCCATGAGCTTTTTGGACAGAAGATTGAAAAGAACAAGACCCTTGCCAACGAGTTTGGCGTACGCGGAACACCTGCTGTGTTTGACACCAAAGGTGCCCAAGTGATGTGGAACACACTTGGACAATAATGTTAACCTATAGCGAATGGTTTGATCTCCATGCAGACAAGCATCATAAACTGACACAAAGACTCCTTGTCGAAGGACTAAGTCAAAGTGAAATCATCGCTTACTTCCGTTTTGACAACATGGTTCAAAAAGAGCAGGATTTCTGTGAACTTTACCAGAGCAACTCTAAATGCCATGATATGGAAGATCTCAACTGCTATCTTTGTGCCTGTCCCAATTTTCGTTTTACGATAAATCCGGAACTCAAAGATGGAAAGCTTATCCATTCTCACTGCTCTATTGACTCTAAAGACGGTGCTCTTTTCGAGCATGAGAACAATATCCATCAAGATTGTTCAGGTTGCCTTGTCCCTCACAGTGAATCTTATATTGCCAAAAACTTTAATCTCAACTGGCGCGATATCATGAAGGATTGCACAGAATCTTAAATCTTTTCTCTTACTTGCATAAACATATCTTTTTATAAGTTTTTTTTATATACTGTTTTTATATACGAAGGAGATATTATGTCCGACGATAATCAAAGCATAGACCATACGCCGACATCTTGGAACAAAGAGTCTAATATATCCACTTTACAATCTTCCGATTTAGATCTTTGCGGTGCACGAAAGGATATGATCCGTTTTGCACTAGAACATCCTATTCGTGACATTAGAACCTACTCTGGGTACAAGGGGGACTTGCTTGTCGAGATTACAACTGTTGATCCGTCAATTGTAGAGATTCTAAAAGCACAAGCCGAATCCTTGGGCATGCAAACCGTTGTGAAGAAAAGAAATGCTATCGGCATCTATGAAATCTACTTTATTACACCTGATCCACATGTTTACGAACTCAAACTAAAAGAACCCGACTGATACTCATGTACTTTTCTCCTGTTGTGATTGACAAAAGAATGACTTTGCACTATTATTTCGAAATTCAATGAGGGGAAGAGATGAGAGCACCTAAGGGTTTTGGCAAAAATTATTTTTCATTATCAGCTATTTGTGCCTACTCTTCTTCTACTGTCCTACATGCACAATGCACCTCATTTACGCAGTCTTCACGTAACTTCTCATTCGAGACACAAGAAGAGGAAGACGATCCCCTTGAAGAACTCGAACTTTTACAAGAAAGTGCTTACACGCTAAGCACATCATCGTGTCATTGCAATTGCTATTTTAAACGACTTCTCTACAGACTCACCCAGATCTTCAAATTTCAGCCACAAACTTTTTTTATATACTTAAAAACACGGTCTGGTATCTCACCTCCATTTATATCCTCTAATTCATAACATAAAAAAAAACAAAACCAGGAACATAAATGAAAAAAACACTACTATTATCGCTTGCATGTATCTCCCTTATGGCCGAAGAAAGCTTTTTACTGCAGGAACAAACGGTAACTGCTACATATCTACAACAAGATGAATTAAGTTATGCAGCTCCTGTTGAGATCTATACCCAACAAGATATAAAAAACACTAAGTCAAAAAACATCTATGACTTCTTAAGTCAAGAGACATCTGTTGCAGTCTTACCAAGCTATGGTAATCAGTTTGCACAAAAAATAGATATGCGTGGATACGGTTTAGGAGATGGATATCAAAATATCGTTGTTGTCGTTAACGGCAGACGCATGAACAACATTGATGGCGTTCCTCAACTTCTTTCATCTATCTCTATCGACTCTATTGAAAAAATAGAGATTTTAAAAGGAGCCGGTTCAGTAGAATATGGTGACGGAGCAAATGCCGGTGTCATCAGTATCACAACGAAAGACTTTGACGGTGTAAACTTCAAAGTATATGGAGGAAACTTTGCTACAGGTTACGGTTCTTTAGGCCTGGGATATGCAGACGAAAAGCTCTCTCTTTCAGCCTTTGGAGACTACTTTGAAACCGATGGACAACGCCAACGTGCAGTAACAGACGAAAAAAAAGACTCCGCTCGATCCAAAAACGGTTCATTTGATTTGAAGTTCTATCCAATGGATACACTTGAACTCCGAACCGGATGGGCAGCAACTCGCATTGACACCAATTATGCCAAACCTTTAACCTTGGATGAATACAAGACTGACCCGGCTCAAGCTGGTTCAGGCTATACTAATCAGACCTTAGACACAGACCTTTGGAGTTTTGGACTGACATACGACTTCACATCAAACTGGAGTTTTGATACCAATACTTTTATTGAAGACAAGAAGTCCGTTTATACCATTTCAGGTTGGACATCTGATTATGATTACAATTCAGGTGACTTAAGTGTAAAATTTACTGATGACATGCTCAGCTTTGTTATTGGCGGTTCAATATTTAAAGGAGAACGGCATGGAAGTTCCAATACGACTTCCAAAGACAACCTCGCAGGCTTTACCAAAGCAAATTACCTTAATGGAAATCATACTTTCTCAGCTGGTCTTCGCATAGAAAAAGTAACGTATGAATATAATCCAAATACTGGGAACAATCTAAAACAAGATGATAATTTGGAAGCTTACGAAGCGGGATACAACTATAGACTCAACAGCGAGCAGTCACTTTTTGCAAACTTTTCACACTCTTTCCAAGCACCGGATATCGATCGTTTCTTCTATTTTGGGACTTTCAATGGGTTTATAGAGACAATGAAAAGTGACACCTTCAATATTGGCTATAACTATTTTACGACTAAAAACAGACTAAAGACTTCTGTATTTTATGCAAATATATCAAATGAAATCTATTTTACCGGTGCCCCGTCTTGGACTAATACAAACCTTGATGAGACTTCAAAGTTTGGTTTTGAGATTTATGATAAATATCTTGTTTCTGACAATCTATACCTAAGTGCAAACTATACCTATATAGAGGCCACTATTGAGAAGGATGATAACAAGGATATTGAGAATAAAACACTTCCAGGTGTGTCTAAACATAACCTTACTGCTAGCATAGGCTACGCACCAACCAAAGAAAGTAAACTAATCGTATCACATTCGTACCGTTCATCTGCCTATGCTGCGAATGACTTTACAAACTCATTTTCACAAAAACAAGAAGCCTATAATTCAACCGACATTACCGCTTCTTACCAATATGATGAACATATAGAAATCTTTGCTAAAATACAGAACCTTTTGGATGAAGACAACGGGATATGGATACAAGATGATGCCATCTACCCTGTCAATTTCCAACGTACATTTCAAATCGGTCTCAACGGAAAATTCTAAGGAATACTATCAATGCAAGCCATTCATTTAAACGAACCTCTCCTGAAAGGAAAAGCCGACTTTTTACTCGCGGCTTGTGTGACCCATACCTGTGAGATCCCTCTGCTTACCCAAGCGGGGATTCCAGGAAAGATTCCTTTGACACCAACACTTGATGCCGAGTTTATCTCTACAGGGAAGGTCTTCTCTTTAGGCGATATCGCAGAGACGCCAAAAGGGGTACCGACTCCTGCTCTCATCACCAGAGCAACACATGAACTCACCCCTTTTAAAACCCTGAAAATCCTTAACCTTGGACTGACAAAAGAACCTGAACAGTGCAAGCTTATCGATTTTGACATCTCACCGACGCCTAGTATCACAGACCCCATCCTTTTTGATGCCAAATCTGTCTTTGATAAGGGGTTTGCATTTGGAAAAACATACAGACTTACAGGTGATTATCTGATCCTGGGTGAAAGTACTCCCTCAGGTACAACAACTGCCCAGGCAGCGATCACTGCTTTAGGATATGAGACCAAGGGTTTGTTTGCCTCCTCTTTCAAAGATGCACCCAACAGTATTAAGGAAGAGACTGTTTCCAAATCGCTATCAAAACTGAACTCCAACATGCCTATATTTGAAAAACTGGGACATACGGCTGATAACATGCTGATGTTCTGTGTAGGTTTCATCCTCTCGGCTTCTCGCCGTTTCAATATTGTCCTTGCAGGCGGCACACAGATGGCGGCTGTTCTTTTGATCGCCAATAAAATAGCTGCTCAAAAAGGAATCCATCATGACCACAGACATATCCATCTGTGTACGACGAAATGGATTGCCAAAGATACAAATTCAAATATACAAGGACTTATCGACCAGCTTGACTTTAGG
>JBFEWG010000106.1:0-6878 GCA_041546465.1 Sulfurimonadaceae bacterium | reverse complement strand
TCACGAGTCATCATACCTTCAGGTTTAAGAATAGCACGGAAGCTTTCATCATATTTTACTAGCGCACGAGAGATACCGTGACGTAGTGCATCTGCTTGACCAGCGAAACCACCACCAAGAGTAGTAGCTACGATATCAACAGATTCTGCTTGTTTAGTTAGATTAAGTGGTTGCATTACACGAAGTTTTTTCGCTTCAAGACCACCAAGCCATGCATCAATAGATAGACCATTGATCGTGATTTTTCCAGAACCTGGAGTTAACCATACTTTTGCGATAGAAGACTTTCTTCTACCCGTTGCGTAAGTTTTTGCCATAATAATCTATCCTTACTTAGCTAGTTGTGCACTATGTGGGTGCTCAGCACCTTTGTACACTTTAAGTTTTTTTAGCATTGCTGCACCAAGTTTAGTTTTTGGTAGCATACCGCGAGTTGCAAGTTTGAACAGTTTTTCCGGATTGTTTTCTAGAAGTTCTGTCATCTTAACACTCTTAGTAGAACCGAAGTAACCTGAGTGAGAGAAGTACTCTTTGTTAGCAATTTTGCCGGCGCCATTGAATTTAGCTTTAGAAGCATTGATAACTACTACGTAGTCACCACAATCAATGTTCGGAGTAAAGTATGGTTTATTCTTTCCACGAAGTGCTGTAGCAACTTCTGTAATAAGACGACCAAAAGTTTTTCCCTCAGCATCGACAAGAATCCACTTACGTTCGATCTGCTCAGGAGATGCAATTTTAGTAAATTTCATCTGTTTTCCTTTTTGAATTTATAAGAAAGAGAAGAGCAACAACTCTTCTATTTAGTGGCGAAAGTATACTGTTATAAACTTATAAACAACTTAATTTAAGTAATATATAAGTTTATAGCATCCTCTGTACTACCTGCCACTTAAAACACTCGGCAGGCAGGAGACACAGAACCCTTACAGCAATGAATTAGAACTTGTAGATAAATCCCAATTGAAGTGTGTCTCCACGGGCACTTCTGATGTCAGCACCTTCATATTCAAACGAGACTTCGACATGTGGATTGAATGAATATTCAATACCCGCGGCCCAGGCAGCACCATGTTCAGAACCTTTGATTCCCAGGTCTCCCAGATCTTCATGTTCATAACCGTAACCAATTTTACCCAGAATGATAAAATGGTTATGAAGAGGATATGTCAAAACGGCATTGACTCCGTAAGTGTAAAATGAAGCCTTGTCTGTTTCCTTATCACCAAGAGCATCTGTCTCTGTGACATCCGCTTCTGCATATGTCCCATCTACCTCAAGTGCGAAGTTCTCACTGAATGAATACCCCAGATCAAACCCGATACCATAACCTGCGTCACCATCAAGTGTAGAATCGCCGTGCTTAACAGTCTCACCCAAAGTCACCATTACTTTTGGCTCAAAATAGACACCTGTATGTGTTGCCAACTCTGAATGGTGTTCCTCTTCGGCGTGAAGACTACATGCCAATACTACTGTCAAAAGACATGCTAATAATGATTGTTTCATATCTACTCCCTTTTTATAGTAATAAGTTTAACCAACCTTTCTATAATAGCCATATTCAATTTATTGAACGTTTTATTAAAAAGATTAACTTTTTGTACTTACCACGACTTTTTATAATACCTGTTCAAGTCATATAAACCGGAATGCAGAGGTTCCTCATCGTAGAACCTTTTCTGGAACCAATCATAGTAGTCCCAAAATGCTTTGTCGGAACGGCTTATCGCATATTTTTTGACTTTTTCTATATAGCTTTCACTCTCTTTAAAGTTTGCAAGCATATCAAAAAAGTCAGGCAGCTCCTCTTCACTGACAACAAAGAAGAGATTTGGATAAGAGCCAATCGACCCCTTGATGATATCAAGAGTGTCTTTGCTTGAATCCAAACGGCCCGCTTCACCAAACATAGAGTTTACATTGTCATGCCACCGGTTTACGACCAAAGTGTGCAGCATCTCCCTGCCGTCTTTCAAGGTTGTTTTGACAAATATGACGTTTATACCATTATCGACGACATGACGGATAAAACCGGTTCCAGGTGCTGTCAGCGAACGTATTGCCTGTAAAAAGTCTGCTTCCGTTTTATAACTTTCAGGAAGTTCGGGAATTGCTTGCTCCATACGAAAATAGTTGATGCTGTCGAAATCCAGACCTATCTCTTTTAAAAAGTGTGTATCGATAAGACGTTCGATAAACTCCTGTTTTGAGTGATCTGTCTTATAGATAATAAGATCTCCTATGTTACTTCCTTTCAGTTTTCCGCTTTGAACATCGTCTGCGATACCGTCACCCATGTACCAGGAGCTGAACATCTCCGTACGCTTATGTTTTGGCATGAACCGTAAAAAGTTTGTCTCGCCTTCCAAGCGCAGAAAGTCCATGTAACGTCGGACATTAGCCTGATGAGACACATTACCAAAGACGTCAAAGCCGGCTACCAAGGAGTAATAAATACGTTCAAACTGTGCATAATCCATCACCCACATGGTTCGTGGAAGCTTTCCTACAGGACCTTTATGCACAGAAGCACTGTCAAAATGCCGATAGACACTCAACAATGGCGCATCACTTTTCTGCCGGCCCTTCCATATTGCATCAAAGGGAAAGCCTTGTGGAAACTTGGCCTCTATTCTTTTGATCTTGGCATAATAGTATTTCTCATACAGATCGCGATAGTGATCGCTGAACACTCTGTAAATTCTTTCATAACTCCCTGTCTCAATAGGCATTCGGAGATTATCCGCCTGTTCAAGTAAAAACTCCGGTTCAATCACACCGATATCATATTCAGGGTCTTGAAACATCACCCAGAAATGATCATGGATAACATTGAGTGCTATCTGACCCCGGCATGAAGGTCCCCTCACAAAAGTACGGACAATATATTCGCTGTGATCGAGTAAAAACCTGTAGCGCGACGGTGTAGGTATCTGTGCAAAGACGAGAAAAGGATTCGCGTTGAACTTTGCATCTTTGTAGCTGATAATATGCGGTTCTTGATCCCACGGTATATCAATAAACAATCTCTTGATATATTCAAGCCTCTTATCGTCAAGTTCAACGACCATATGTGTCTTATGTACAATTGTCGAGTATATCTTTTTAAAACGATAATAGAACTTTTCTACCTTGGGATCATCATATGGCCGAAGTGTCGCTATCTCATCCGGCTTTTCACCCGGAGGTGTGGAGGAGCGGATCAGCGTGAAAAACTCGTCAGGTGAACGTGTAAAGTGCATCTCGCCCAGGAAATAATGCTCGTATAGATAACGTGCCGTCATCTGATGTTTGGCATCATCACTGTTTAAAAACTTCTCCCATTTTGCTATCTCTATTCCAGCTAAAGATGAAGGTGTCTGCATCTTTGTCTGCTGTGCTTCTGATGGCCCCTGTGCTCCCTGTGCCAGCCACTGCATAATTGTTGCGTATTCTTTCTCATTTAAAGCCGGAAAACCGTATGGCATACCGTGATTAGGATGCTTGTCCCTGTACTCACTAACCTCTTCAAGATTCTTGGGACAGATAAGCTCATCATATTCCGGTGCATACTCTCCGACCACCTGCGGGTTCTGATTTTTATCATAAAGCATATGCCCCATAATGGAGTTGTGATATCCCTCTTCGCTCGTACTCTCTGTCAACGAGAAAAACTCTTTCTCTCTCCACTGCTGTGTCGTCTTCGCATCGATAAAGAGCCGTGTTGGCTCTTGTGGGAACAGCCGCTCTGCAAGATAGACCTTTTCTTTGCTTCCTCCTCTATCAATTCCGTCAAATGAACTGAGCTTTGCCTGACAAGGAGAGTTATAGCAGGAGTGGCAAGTCACACAACGCTTGTCCATTATCGGTTTGACATCGGCTATAAAATCAACGCTTTGCTCTGAACGGACAAGCTCGATAGGTTCCGGAGAAGTATAGGAACACCCTGTCACTATCAAAACAAAAAATAGTGTAAATAAATAAGATTTTTGCATCGCTTTCCCTGCTATGTATATTTTAATTGGACATCAACATCTTAAATGGTTTCTTGTCATCTTTCAAGAAGTATTATTATACCTCGACGAGTTTTACGCCCTCGTCCAAAAGATAACAGATATATCCTCTCACATGTTGTGCCGTGATCTCCCGAACCGCTTTTTTGTAGAAGTTTACCTGTTTCAAATGTGACTGAGAATGACTGATTGACGACTTGTAATCTATGACCACCCATTCCTCTTTACCTTCGATAAGAAGATCGATGTAGCGAAGTTCTTTGTTGTAGGAGATAGCCTTCTCTTTGTAGACATTTCCCTGAGCCAATTGTAAAAACTCATCATGGTTCACCAGATGCCTGATACGCCTTTGTATTGAGACAAATGCTTCTTCGCTTAAGGTAGCACCGAACTTGTTTCGTGTTATTGACAAAGCGGCATGGATATCTTTCTCATTAAAAGAAGAGATCATCTCAAGAGTATAGTGCAAGGCCAGTCCGAACTCGATCGCCGCATGGTCTTCATCCTGTCGTTTTTCTTCTGAAAGAAGATCTGCCTGTGTTCCGTAATAAAGGTCTTTAAAATCAAGGGCTGGTCGTTTTTCTTCAACAACCTTTGGCTTTGATATCAATTGCAGCTCTCCATGCACTCCCTCACTCAGACAAAGCTCTTCAAACTTGGAATCTTTTGATTTATGGATGATGAAAAGACTCTCTTTAGCACGTGTAAATGCAACATACAGCGCATTGAGTTCATCCTCTTTCGCAAGTCCTTTTTCTTTATCCAAAGCAGCTGAGTACCCCTTGTCCAAACTGGCACGCTTTGTCATACGTAGGTATATGTTTTGCAAATGAATACCCTCATATTCATAAATAATCGGGCTTTTGTCCGATGAGCTTCGTCCAAGTCTGTCCAGTACGATGACATGCTCGTACTCCAGTCCTTTTGATTTGTGAACCGTCAATACTCTGATTCCGTTAAGCTCTTTTTGTGCAGCGCTCGCGTCAAGACGTTCATACTCAAACAGGAAAGCTTCGATATCTTTATAGTTAGAGAGTTTCTCCAAGAAACTAAAGATGTTCATATCCCCGTCGTATAACCTGTATTTCTCAATGACTTTTTTAAGCTCTGTACTCAGATCAAGAGAGTTCACATCACAGGCATAGAGCTTGTGCGGCTCCTCTCCGATAAGTGCAAAGAAGTTGCGTTTATATATCTCTTTGTTGAAGTAGGAGTACTTTAGGTACTCTATCAATGCCTTGATGTTTTTTTGATTGATCAGCTTCGATGTCGTTTCCGTGACAACCTCTATATTCTCAGCCTTTAAAAGTTCTTCCACCTTGGCACCGTCGGCATTCGTCGCTGTCAATATCGCAATCTCGTTAAGATCTGCCCCCTTATCGATCAGTACTTTGACCGTAGAGATCATCGTGTCGAGCACCTCATCATTGAAGATGACTTCTACATATCCTTCAGTCGCGCCATCTTTGACCTTTTGCGGGACATAGCCCTTTATCTTTTCGATGAAGACATCATTAACAAACTCAACGACCTCCTTCTCACTCCGATAATTGGTACGGAGCTGATCGACCTTGACATTGAAGTGGTCGGTAACGGCATAAAAAAGTTCCTTCTTCCCACCACGAAACCTATAGATAGATTGCTTGACATCACCGACAAGAAACAGGGAAGAGCGCTCTTTTGACCCCTGTCCTGAGGTCATCTCTTCGATCAAGGGACGCAGTATTTCAAACTGTATAGTCGACGTATCCTGGAATTCGTCAAGAAGCATGTGGTTGATATTCGCATCCAGTCGGAAGTAGAGAAAGTCACTGTTGATACGTCCCTTATTGCTCTCGTCTTTTAAAAGGTAGAAGACAAGGTAAGTGATGTCATCAAAGGAGAGTTCCTCATCCTCTTTGGCTACAAGCATCTTCGCTTCGATATAGGTATCAAGTAGGGAGAAAAGCTCTGAGAGAAAATGTGACTCCTTTGCTTTCATGTATCGTGAAAGTCCCACTTTGATCTCATGCAAAAGCTCATCCATCCGCGGCTGAAAAAACTTTTTAAAATCCCAATACTCAAGCGTCTCTTTCTCTATCCACGACTTAGCTATGAGCGCATCAATATCTTCTGCTTCCATACTTGCACGACCGCGCTTACCGATATCCGTTGAAAAGACAAGAGACTGTAACTCTTTAAAAGAGTTCATCACCATCTGCTCATGCGGGATAAAGGCTTCCGGGTTAAAGCTGATGTTCTGCATCTCGTTCTTCTTGGCGTAAAGCTCATTTAAAAGAGAGAAGATATCTGTCAGACGCTTTGAGGCCAACAAAGAGAGTTTTATGAGGGCATCGTCTTTGCCCTGGGTGTTTACCAATGCCAGAAAACGGGCCATAACCTTAAGCTCATGTTGGGATTCGAAGGTCGAAAAATTGGGCATCAGGCCGGCATGTAAAGAGAACTTTCGAAGTATCTTGGCAAAGAACTTGTCCAAAGTCATCACTTTTGTATCGGCTTTTAGGAGTGCATTTAATACCTCAGGCCGTTTGGCAAGAAGACTCTGTGGTGTACACTCCAGTACCTTGGCTATCTCAGCCAGCTCCCCCTTGTTCTCCAGATCTATCAGCGTATTGACGATACGCTCTTGCATCTCGTTTGCTGCCTTGTTCGTAAAGGTAAGCGCCAATATCTTGTCCGCTTTCTCACCGGAGAAGAGAAGACTCAGGTAACGCACGACAAGTGAGAAGGTCTTTCCTGATCCTGCACTCGCTTCGTAGGCATGTAAGTCAATAAACATCAGCTTCTCCCACACAGTTGTGTATAAGGGCAATAGGTGCACTCTTTAAGGTCGTCTGTCTTTTCAAAGTCAATGACCTTACTCTCACGGAGCTCTTGCAGGTG
>JBFEWG010000145.1:0-4646 GCA_041546465.1 Sulfurimonadaceae bacterium | reverse complement strand
CTCTTTACAGGAAGAAACCGACGGTATCAGTCTGGCTTCCTATATCAAAAGCAAACACCGTATCCCTTTTATCTATCTGACCTCTCATTCCGAAAATGCAATCCTGGACGAGGCCAAGGTCACGGAACCGCATGGTTATCTTCTAAAACCCTTTGATCCCAACAGTCTGCATACGACAATTCAGATGGCCCTGTACAAGTTTGAAGAAGAACGCAAACTTAAAGATGATATCAACTCTTTAAAACTGGACAAGGAAGCCCTGGAGAAACTTCTGTATAACAAGAAGGTCTCGGATAAACCTCTTGTCTACTTTGCAAAAGATTACCATCTTGATATCAGTACCTGCGAGACTTTCTATAAGAATGAGAAGATCAAACTGACAAAAAAAGAAAATGCCTTTGTCCGTCTCTTGGTGGCGCAGCTTGGACTTGTCGTCAGTTTTGAACAGGCAATGAACTATGTGTGGGAAGACGACGGAGCAACAGAGAACAGTGTCCGTACTCTTGTCTGGAGATTACGTAACAAGCTACCGACGGATATCATCAAAAATGCCTCGGGAATGGGATATTATATAGACGCTGACGATTGATGCTTTGTTCTATCCCGTCATCTGGCTGACGATGTCCTCAAGCTCCTCCAATGCTTTCTTATAGTCAAACTCACCATCTTTTTTGCGGGCAGACGACTCCATCACTGAACTAAGCTCCTCAAGCCTGGAAAACCTGAAGTTGGCAGCCGATCCTTTTATAGAATGAGCCTCCAAGGAGATCTTGGGATAGTCTCTTTTCTCAATAGCTTCTGTCAATACAGGAAAAGACTTTTTCATCTTACCGACAAAAGTCTGAAGTAGAAGTGTCACTTCATCATCTTCTAACATCAACTCTTCTTTCAGTGCTTGAATATCTATATTTGAAGCATTAATACTTTCATTTAACATCAGTTTGTTAACAGCCTTTGCCTCTTCAAGATATTGATCAAGAACAGCTTCAAACTCACGAATAACAATCGGTTTTCCCAAGAAGGCGTCACATCCAAACGACAAAGCCCGCTCTTTCGCCCCTTCGATAACATTCGCACTCAAACCGATAATGGGAGTATGTGTTCGATGCTGAACCTTTTCAAATTCAAGTATCTCTCGTGTTGCCTCCAGACCATCTTTTCTCGGCATCTGTTCATCCATAAAGACAAGATCAAACGAAGCGACCTTGAAGGTCTGGACTGCTTCAAGACCATCTGATGCGATATAGTAGCTTAGACCATAACGTTCCAGAATAATCTTGATAAGTTCCTGATTGGCGATATTGTCTTCAGCTACCAGGACATGACCGTTGAAACGTCGCTGTTTCTTCTGCTGAACGAAGCTTTCGTCGTCATTTGGTGTAAGCTCCAATGCGTCCAAAAAGACATGGTACATCTTTTCACAATAAATAGGATAGACCATAGGAGTAATGTGTGCCGTGTCATCATATTTTTCATCCGGACTGCTTAACAAAGCGATACTTGCGACATCAAGCTTCATCACCTCCTTTCGCATCTGTGGTGTCATATTTGCATCAATAAAAAGAAGAAGGTCATACTCATCCTCGTCAAGCCTTCTGATACAAAACGTATTCAGATCAAAACTGTCAAAATAACGGCGCAGATATTTAAACCGTTCTTCTTGTTCCAGACCTTCGCAGAGGATGGCAATACGAAGCTTCTGAAAAGGGACGGGATCAAAAGGAAAGGCTGCCACGGTGTCAGGCTTATCGACCGGAAGCGTGAAGGTAAAACAGCTTCCTGCCGCATCACTGTTCTCATATCGGATGGTACCCCCCATATGCTCAACCAGCTGTTTTGAGATGGACAGACCAAGCCCTGTTCCCCCTTGGGTATGCTTTGCCTGTTCAAAGGCATCAAATATCTTTTCCTGTTCGGACTCATCTATCCCTTTACCGCTGTCACGGACAACAATACTCAGATTGTTCTCTTTATACTCAACAATGACTTCTACCTCACCCCCTTCAGGTGTGAACTTGATCGCATTGGAAAGAAGATTTGAAAAGACCTGCTTGATACGTAAAGGGTCAGCAATTAGTTCATACGGTATCTTCGGGTCGATAAAAGAGCGTATCAGAATATTCTTGGCATAAGCACTCTGCGAAAAAAGCTCCAATGCATGGGAGAACTCTTCATGCGGATTAAAGACCTTTTTCTCCACACTGAACACCCCGCTGCGTAGTTTTGAAAAGTCCAAGATATCATTGATAATACCCAGAAGGTTCTTCCCGCTGTTGTTGATGATACTGAGGTAATGGCTATGACGGGGATTATGATCCTCTTCAAGCAGAATAGAAACAAACCCCAAAATCGCATTCAAAGGCGTCCTGATCTCATGACTCATAGACGAGAGAAAAGACTCTTTGGCCTGTCCCGCTTCGAGTGCTTCCTGACGGGCATTGATCAGTTTTGTCACCTCATAGCCTATGGAGATAAACTCGGTGACCCCTTTGACAGGATCGATGATCGGTACAATAGTTATATCGAGATAATACGAGGAGCCGTCCTTCTTCCGGTTTTTGATCGTACTTTTAAACATTTCCCTTGCATGCAGTGTCTCCCACATCTGCTCAAAAAAGCTCTCGGGAACATCGGGATGGCGTACAATACTGTGGGGCTGTCCAAGAAGTTCATCCACACTGTAACCACAGATTTGACAGAAGTTCTCATTGGCATAGATGATCTTTCCCTCAATATCCGTTTTCGAAACGATGGCACTCTCATCGAGTGCTTTTTTGTATTCGTTCAAAAGCTCGACATTCTTGGCAATCTCTTGCTCTTTTTGATAAATAGTGTCCGTATATAGCTTCAATACGCCCGAAAAATTCTCATCAAAAACATAAGAGATGTCATCAAAAAAAAGTTTGGAATTGATCTGCGCATCATAAGAGAAATCGATCATTGATTTGCGAAAATGGCTGCATATCGTAAAGAGTTCGTTGGCAGAGATATCCCGGTCTTTCAAATAAGCCAGAAACTGGCTCATCACAGGGCAGTCTCCCAGTTTTTTCTCCCCTTTGATAACAGCCATAAAGTAATCAAATACACCTGAACCGTAATAATCTTTAAAAAGAGAGGTGTCAATACTGTGAAAAGCTAATATCTCTTTGGGTTCACTGTATGATATCCACTGGTTTAAAATCAGATCTTTATTCTGTTCAAGTTGATCAATAATTCTTTTTATACTCTCTAGACTGTTGCCGTTCATCACTACTCTTCATTGATTTAGAAATTATTTTACTATAGCAGATTGTTTTTACACTCATCCTTAATATATTTTCTACTTTTAACGAATAGTTAGATACAATGTTTCTATTTGATTTTCAGGCCAACAATTGTTAACAAGATTTATTTTTTTATCATTGCTGCTCTTTCTTGCCTCCTCCCTGGAAGCTCAAAATGAACTGGAATATGAGCTCTCTTATTTTGAAGACAAGACAAACAAGCTTACGCTGAATGAAGTCCGTAATGCCTCTTTCACTCCACACCATAAAGGTGTACAGAGCTTTGGTATTGTGAACACGGCCTATTGGTTTAAACTCGACATCAGGCCCGTTCAGGAGCAGCTCTTGCAGCACTGGTGGGTCAAGATTGACTACCCACCACTGGATTATATTGACTATTACCTCTTAGATGCAAAAGACAAACTTCTAAAACATATCCATTCAGGAGAGCTCCGTCCCTTTGAAGCAAGAGAGGTCTCCGATCCGAGCTTTATTCACCAGCTTACTTTTTCAGGGGCCCAAAACCATACACTTTACATAAGGGTACAGACGGAAGGGGCCCTGCAAGTCCCCCTTTCTCTTATCGACACCCATGCACTCCTAAAGCAGCAGTATCTTCCAGTTATCATATCGGGAATCTATTACGGTCTTTTCTGTATTATCGCGCTTTACAGCATTGTCATACTCTTATATACACGTGACATAAACTATTTTTACTACCTGGTATTCGTGACAACCTTCGCATTCTGGCAGCTCTCTCTCGACGGTGTTGGTGTCGCATATATATGGGGAGCATATCCATGGATAGTAGAACATGCTTCCGCGCTGGCTACTTCCATATTGACCTTTAGTGCCATCCTCTTTTCTCGTAATTTCTTGAACACCTCTATATATATCCCAAAAATGGATATCTTTCTTAAATACCTGATGTATTTCTGCCTGTTCTTGACACTTGCCGCCACTTTCGCACCTTATCATTATGTCATCAAAATCGATGGTCTGCTCTCTATCTTTGCCCCTATCTCTCTGTTTATCACGGGGGTTCTGGTCTTTAAAAAGGGCTACCGCCCTGCACGTTTTTATATCCTTGGATGGTTTGCTTTCCTGATCGGATGCATCCTCTTCTCCTTGAACAAGTTTAATATTATCGGGGGGTTTCATCTTATGAATCATGCCCAACAGATAGGTTCTGCTATTGAGATGGTCATGCTTTCATGGGCGCTTGGTGACAGGGTAAAGTCTATTCAAGACAGATATCTTCAAAAAGCAAACAATTTGAATGCCATCTTAAAGAGACGGCTGAAAAAAGGCTTGGAAGCAGAACGGCGAAAAGACAAGATTATGATACAGCAGTCACGTTTTGCTGCACTGGGCGAGATGATT
>JBFEWG010000057.1:0-12242 GCA_041546465.1 Sulfurimonadaceae bacterium | reverse complement strand
CGTTTGATTAGTGATAAACAGCGATGGAATGAAAAATACCTCAAGGGCTTCCCTATGCCGCATGAGACCTCGGATATTTTAAAAGACAATATTCATCTGGTCAATAAAGGCAAGGCTCTGGATATCGCCTGCGGCATGGGGCGAAACACCCACTTTTTAGCGGATCAAGGCTTTATCGTAGATGCCGTTGACCTCTCAGACCTTGCACTTTCCAAAGTCAAAGATATTCAGGCCATTAACAAGATTGAAGCAGACCTTGATACCTATGAGTTGGATGTTGAGAGTTATGACCTTATCGTAAAGATTAACTACCTTGAACGGAATCTCTTCTCACAGATCATCAAGGCCTTGAAAAAAGAGGGCGTGTTTATCTATGAGACCTTTGTCGAGCGAGAAGGGGAAGGTGAAGGATACCATCCTTCTTCGAATCCGGCTTTCCTGTTAAAGCGTAATGAAGTGCCTGAGGCTTTTGGTGAACTTGAGATCATCTCGTATGAAGAGAGAGATACGACGAATCTCAGAGGAGAAAAGGTAAGAGTGGCTTCGTTTGTAGGTAAAAAGCTTTAGACTATTTTTTGATAGCCTTGTTCTCTTCAATTTTTATGTTGTAGATACTCTTCTCCAGTTCTTTCGCAAGAACGAGCAATTCTTCTTTGCTATCACGTAGGGCAATGCCTCTGGCCGAGCATCCTGACATGTTCTTATTATTGTAGGTCATCTTCCATTTCATGGATATTATTGTATAAAAGATGTGCTGAATGATATCTATGTCCAAAAAGTTTACTTTATATTTAAACGAATTCGATAAAATAAATAAAAATTAAAAAGCTTGCCGTCTTGATAACAACAATAAACCGTCTTCTTAATGTGCTTTACAATGACAGAAAAATGTTCGAGTCACTTTTTGAAAAGCGAAACCGCCTTGTTGGTGTGCATGAGGTTGCCAATGAGCTTGGTGATGACAAGCTGGAATATCTTGTCAATGCAGAGGTACTCTCTGTGACCGATGAGAATGTAGAGTTAGATGAGCGGGTCTTGAGCTTTTTTGAAGAGTTTCTTGAGACGAACGAGGATGTTGAGATTGGCGATGTCGATGAGCTTCTGATCAACCTTAAATACAATATCGAGCTCTATCAGAACGAAAAAGAGAATGAACACTCCAGAGACCGTTACCTGGGCAAGATAAGAAGAATTCTCAAGAAAATCCCCAATATGATCCTGAAAAACCTTTCGCTGCTTCAACTGCATATCGGTCTGACCTATAAGACGCAGAGTTCGCACAAGAACAAGGTACTTGAACTGACCCACTACAAGAGCAAGCTTGAAAAACTCATGAATATCGAGTCCAAAGTACAGCAAGCACTGTTACGCGAAGAGCATTTTTTTAATACGGTCTCTTCTCATGAGACGGTTCTGCTCTCTCTTCGTCTGAAAGTACGTCTTCGAGAACTCCGTGTCTCTTTGATCGAACTGCAAAAGCAGGTCATCGAATATATCAACAAGACTCTGCACAAACAGCACTTTTTTGAGCACATCATCAAACTGAAAGAATTGAAGAACACGCTTGAGATCAAAGAGAAGAGTAATGTCCTCTCCCTTTTTGAGACAGAGACAACGCCTCTCTTCATGTTAAAGCCTGAACGTTTCAGTACCTTCCTGGATACGGAAGAGGTGTATGATTTCGGTTTTGAAGAGATGGTGCACAAGCTGCAACATATCATTCCTGTGCAAAAGGCTTCTACCTCAAAAGCGGAGGCTTTGGATGAGAGTTTCTTTGAACAGGAAGACGAGGCACAGTTTATGATAGACACGGATGCGCTGCATGAGGAATTTATGGACTCAAAGACAGACCTGCTCAGTTTTATCAATGAACGAACTTTCGACGTGGAGCAGAGCCTTGAAGAGAAGATCAAACTCTATTGTCAACTCGCTTTGATGTATGAAAGTGATTATGAGTTTTCAGATCAAAGAGCGAAGATACAAGAGTATGAGTATCTGCTTATAACCCCTAAAGAGAAGGTACACGATGAATCTGCCTAAACAGAGTAAAGAGATATTTGAGGTATTGAGCCGCGGGAACTTTTTATGTGAGAACAGTCCTGTTCGGTCAGAAAGAGACCTATACCAGGCATGCGAGCGCGAGTTTGGTGCACATTACGACTATTTTGAACATATCGGTTTTTATCTTATCAGAGAAGACGGGTATTTCTATTTTTCCAAAGAGACACCGCCCTCTGTCGTAGAAGACAAACTTCAGATGATCCTGGAATATATCGACCTGGTTGAACTCATGCTGCAGTTCTCGGCGACCTTTGGCGTCGGGTTCAGGACGACGGTGAGAGAACTTTCCGATGCCGTTCAGTCCAATGTCGTGTTGAAAGACAGGCTCGATAGGCTCAAGAACATCCCCAAAACACAAACCTTGCATACACAATGTGCAAAGGTCTTTGAACGTTTCAGGAAAGGCGGTTTCATGGCGCTTGAAGATGAGCATGAAGAACGCTATGTGGTGTTGAGTTCTTATCATTACATCGAAACATTTTTAAATGCAATAAAGGTCAGCTCTGATGAATCAGCTTAAAGAGGTCACATTTATAAACTCGGCGACCCTACCGTTTGCACAGATCGATGTGGCGGAGAACACACTGTTTTCCGGTGGTAACGGGGCAGGAAAGACAACGATACTGCGTTCTATCCTTTATTTTTACGGTGCAGGCAGGTCGGAACATCTGGGGATAAGTCGGAAGAAAAAGCGTTTTGAAGAGTATTACTTTGCTTCGACAAACTCTTATCTGATCTACCGGTTTGAAAATGCACAAGCCGATGTACTGGCCATTGTCTATAAAGCGGGAGGACTGCGGGTCAAGTACCGCTTTGCAATTGAGCGTAACAAAGAGGATATGAAGGAGCTTTTTTTCGAAGGTAACAGTGCGCTTGAGCCAAAAGCCCTATGGTCAAGACTGCTGGAAAAGGAGTATGAACTCTCTCCGGTACTTAATTCGCCTAAAGAGTACAGGTCTGTTCTGTATGGGCAAGACAGAAAGTTACAGCAGTTTGCTTTTTTCAATGCTAATACAGAGTATGATCAGATACCTAAGACACTCTCGAATGTCTTTATCAACTCCAAACTGGACTCGGGTTCGATCAAAAAGTCTTTGGTCTCAAGCATAAGCGGTTTTGAACCTATTGACCTGAATCAGATGCGCCGTCATATTAATGATTTTCGAGTCAAGTATGATGATATCAGCTCTTTTGAGAAGAACAGCACTTATATCAATGAGGCAGTTTCGACTTTGGGAGACTATGAAGAGCAGACAGAAGAGCTGCACAGGGCAGCGAGCTCTTTGGGAGCCAATGCAAAGGTGGTTGAAGAGGCCCTTGAATCGGTCAAAGTGAAGGTTCTGGGATTTAAAGACGAACTTGCTGGACTGAAAGAGTCGTATGAACGAGACGAAAGTGAGTATGTCCTCAAGCATGAAAGTGAGCTCAAAGAGCAGGGGGCTTTGGAACGAGAGATCACCGAAGCTGAGCTCAAACGCGAAGAGTATGAAAAAGCTGATATCGCATCAAGACTGGCGCAATGGGAAAAGAAACCGCTGCTTGAAGACGAACTGCTTGCGCTGCAAGCCCAGCTATCAAAGCTGAGCGATGATCAAGGTTCATTAAACGAGCGATTTGATGCGATGCGTCAAAGAGAGATGAAAAGTTTTCATGACAAAGCGCAAAGAGTAAGGTCAGATATCACGACAATAGCAGAAACGTACAACAGAGATAATGCTGCCTTGCTTGAAGAGGAGCAAAGACGTTTAACGGAGCACAGAGCAAAAGTGGATGAAGTGCTTCAGACCCTCTCTGAAAAACGCTCAGAAGCCAAAGAAGCTTTTCTTAATGCGCAAAACCAGGAGCGTATTGTCCAGAACAGGAGCTACGATAAAGAGAAGATCGACCTTGCCAGGAGCGAACTGCATAAGGCAAACACACTTTTCTCCGAAGAAAAGGCAAAAGTAGAGCTTTTGCAGTCTCAGGCTGAAAAGATAGCAGAGCGGATCTATTCGGCAGAACAGGCCAAAGGCTTTAATCTGCAGAGCCTGAATCATGACTTTGATAAAGAGACACAGGCTCTTAAGTCAGAGATAGAAGAACTGCGAAGACGCAAAAATCGTAACAGTGCTTCTCTTTTGGGATTCATGCGCGAAAACAGTTTCAAAGAGGTTGCTACACTTTCAGCCATATTGAGAGACGAGGTCTTACACGCACAGGATCTGAAACCTTCGATCACTGATGGAGATGGTACTGTTTTGGGATTAAAGATCGATACCTCTGCGATCGATACCTCTGCTTATGAAGAAGGTTCGGTCTCTATAATGCTTCAGGCCTGTGAAGAGCGTCTTAAAAAGATGAATGCCCAGCACAGTTTTAAGCAGGATGAGGTTGAAAACGAGACACGTAATGCCATCAATGCACTTCGTAGAGAACAGGGAAGTATTAACACCCAGATCGATGAATCGCTCAGGCATATCCCCAAGCTTGAGCAAAATGCCCTTCAACAGGCTGAAGGTCTAGAGTCTCTTGAGAACATGGCCAGCGAGAAAAAGATATTGGCCCTTGAAGAGGCGAAAACATTGACGCAAGAGAAAGAGCGCTTATTCCAGGTGCAAGTGCAGGAGTATGAGCAGCACAGTAAAGTTTTTCAAGATGAACTGGAACTCATTACTTCGGATATAAAACGACGACACGAGAAGCTTGTCGAAGAGAAAGAGACACAGCTCTCAGTGAAGAAGAGTGAGCTTGATACGATAGAACAGGCGTATGAGCAAAAACTCGATCAGATCAAGGCAGAAGAGGATGCGACCCTGGTAAAGGGCGGGGTTGACCCTTCTTTGTTGCAAAAGTATCAAAACGAGATAGAAGAGAAGAAAAGAGAACTCTCCAATATTGAAGCATTTTCTGAACTGATATCGGAATACAAGATCGATCAGAAACGAATTTTTGCCCATCTGGATGAAAAGAAAAAGAGACTTACATCCCTTACGGAGTCCATTAAAGCAGATGAATCAAAACATCTTACTGTGAAAGAAGAGTACGAGAAAAACAGAACCGAGGTTGAACAGAGAAGAGATACACTTTTGGCGGAGGTCAATAGCCTTCAAAAGGACCTTAAAGAGTTTGTCTCCTTTAAAGAGTCCGCTCTGTATACACAGTTGAGCAGTTATATCCAAGAGTCTCAAGGGGAGGAGAGTAAAGAGAGCCTGAGCGATATAATCAATCGTCTCCGTGACCTCGGTTTTGAGCATGCGAGTTCAAAAGACAGATTGCGCAAAAAACTAAATCGCGCCTTTTCTGCGATCAGTCTGCATAATATCTTCAATCTTTACGCACCGAGTTCAGACAGTGACAGAGCGATATTGGAGTCAGCGAACGAGCTAAAGAAGTTTGTCCTTGAAAACAAGATTGAAACCTACAAAGAACAGGTGGCTAAGGAGTTTACGATGACGCTTCGCCACCTCTCTTCAGAGATAACAGAACTGCTTAAAGCTGAAGGAGCGATCTCCAAGACAGTCTCGCGTATCAATAAGACCCTGCAGGACCTTCACGGTATCAAGGTGATTCGAGGGATCGAACTTCGCTATAAAGAGAGCGATAATCTTTTGCTCAATGTCCTCAAGGCAATAGGCGAGCTAGTCGACGAGAATCCGTATGGTAATGAGATCAACCTTTTTTCTGCGGAGATCAATGAGAACTTTAATGTGAAGGCACTCAAATACCTGGATGAACTTGCCTTGCATCTTGGTGAAGAGAAGGCGGATATGCTTACTCTTGATGAGAGTTTTGTCCTTGAGTTCAGAGCCATTGAAAATGGCAATGACACAGGCTTTGTCCCATCGCTTGATGGTATCGGCTCGAATGGTACGGATGTGATGGTCAAGGCGATGGTGAACATCGCAATGCTCTCTTTGGCGAGAAAACAGTCTTCAAAACAGGACGCTTCTGTCTATTTTCATTGTATTTTGGATGAGGTCGGAATTCTTTCACCTGCATACCTTAAAGAGCTTATCGCCTATGCCAACAACAAAAAAATACGTTTTGTCAATGGTGCACCGGATGAAAAACTGGTCTCTACGTATAAAAGACTTTATATGCTTTCAACGAATACGAAGCATCAGACGATTGTGAGAAAACTTATCTCGCAACATTAGTTAAAGCCTAAAAAGACTATGTTCTGACCAATCGGGCAAGCAGATAGTTACAGTAAGGATTCGGATCTTAAGTTATGCGATAGGTAAAGGAATAGGTATGAATGTGGAGAGGGAAAAGGTCTTTAGACCTAATTCTCTTACTTATTCGATATTGGTGTAAACGGCTTGGACATCCTCATCATCTTCAAGTTTGTCAGTGATTTTACGGATATCTTCCATCTGTTCATCAGTGACAGAGACAGGTGTGTTCGGGATGTACTCAAGTGTTGCTTTGGTCATCTCAACTTCCATCTCTTCAAGTTTGGCGTTCATGTTTCCAAAGTCGGCGTAGTCAGCATGTACGATACATTCACCATTCTCTTCTTCAAGCTCTTCGAGACCGGCGTCGATCAGTTCCATCTCAAGCTCTTCAACATCGGCACCTTCTGGCAGTTTAAACTCAAAGATCGCTTTGCGTGTAAACATGAAATCAAGTGCACCCTTGTTAAGCATTTCACCGGCATTTTTGTTAATGAAGTTTTTAACATTGGCAACGGTACGGGTATTGTTGTCTGTTAGACATTCGACGATGAACATCGAACCGTGTGGTCCCTTACCTTCGAAGTTGACTTCAAGCATGTCCTTGGCATCTTTACCCGTGGCACGTTTGATGGCTGATTCGATGTTGTCCTTCGGCATATTTTCCGCTTTGGCATTAAGGATTGCCGTACGGAGTTTTGGATTCATGTCAGGATCGCCGCCGCCTTCTTTTGCTGCTTTTTCAATTGCTTTTGCCAGTTTAGGGAAAATGCGTGACATATTCCCCCAGCGTTTCATCTTTGCCGCTTTGCGATATTCAAAGGCTCTACCCATAAAATGTATCCTTGTCAGGCACATGGCCCGTGTATTCTTGCGCGTATTATAACTATTAAAAAATATTAGGAAAATAAATTTAACTAAGATAGGGCATAACTTTGATAAAATTCCATAATTACTTTACAGGAATACCAAGAATTATGAAACTATCTTTTGATAAGACCTTATATGTTTTAGCACCGTTGGCAGGATATACAGATCTCCCGTTTCGTTCTGTTGTCAAAAAGTTTGGTGCAGACCTTACTGTCTCGGAGATGGTGAGTTCGAACGCACTGATCCACAACTCGGAAAAGTCGATAAAAATGCTTGAAAAGAATGCCATCGAAGACCCCTATTCGGTGCAGATCGCAGGTGGAGATGTTGATGTCGTCAAAGGTGCGGTAGAGTTTATCAACACGCAAGAGGGTGTGGACGCGATAGACTTTAACTGCGGGTGTCCGGTTCCCAAGGTCGTAGGTGGAGGTTCAGGCTCGTCACTACTGCGTGACCTGGATCAGATGGGACGTCTGATCGAGACGATCAAGAAGACATCGAATAAAGAGTTTACCAGTGTAAAAATACGTCTGGGATTCAGTGAGAAGAACCATATAGAGATTGCTAAAGTCGTTGAAGATGCCGGTGCGGACTTTATCGCTGTTCATGGACGTACGAGAGCAGGGCGTTTTAAGGCGGAAGTCGATTATGATGCCATTGCCGAGGTTAAAGAGGCATTGAGTATTCCTGTAATCGCTAACGGTGATATCACTGATTATGAAAAGGCCAAATGGGTTCTTGAGCATACGAAAGCCGACGGATTGATGATAGGACGCGGTGCTATTGGACAGCCATGGATATTTCATCAGCTCAAAACGGGAGATAAAGATGTCTCCATCGCGCTGAAAAAAGAGATCGTTCTGGAACATTATGACAAGATGGTGGAGTTTTACGGCGGACACGGTGTTCCGATGTTTCGAAAACATATCCATACTTACTGCAAGGGCTTAAAAGGCGCATCAGCCCTTAGAAATCAGGTCAATACGATCAATGACATTGATGAGTTCAGAAAGGTCCTGGAAGATTTCTACAATACGACGGAAGAGGCTTAGCCTCTTTTCTGGGTTAACACTTTTTTCAGCATAGCAAAGGCATTGGTCGAGCCTGTCTCATGCCACTCTTTTGCCGAGATTCCGCCGGCTGCCTGGGCATGATACAAAGAAGTCTCTCGTTGTCCTTCCAAAATAGCCTGTGTGATTGCCGTTACATTCTCTTTGCCTTCTACACTCGCCATATGTGTGGTGAAAATACGACGCTCTTCCATCTCGTTAAAGTTCTCCAGTTGACAGAAATAGTCGATCATCCCGGCAAGGAACATATAATACATCTGCATCTTTTTCTTGTCATTTTTGTATCTGTCGATCTCAAAGTATTTTAGCAGTTCAGTATGATAGTTTGAGATATTTGCATAAGTGTTCTCAAACATGTGAGCTTTGAGCTTGATACTGCTTTGCGGGGCTTCTTTCTTTTTAGATTTCGAAGATGAGGATCTGCGTATCAAAAACACGAGGGATACAATAACAAGTCCGATAACAGCCGCGATAATATAGTAGACATTTGCATTGCCAGCATCAGTTTTTGTCTGAGACGGTGCCAACAGCTCTTTTTTTTCAGGTTTGACGACTTTTTTCAAAGCCAGTGTGCTAGTGTTCTTCTCTTCGGTTTTGTTAAGATCACTTTTTTCACTTTTTTTAAGAGCCGCAGCCTTTTTTTGAGCCTCTTTCTCTAAAAGGTTTTTCTCATAACGCTCATTCATCTGCTTAAAAAAGAGAGTCGCTTCTTTGTTGCCATGCTTGGATGCACGACGCAACCATTTATAGGCATCCATTTTGCTTTTTTTGACACCGATACCTTTCATGTACATCATACCGATATTGTACTCAGCCTTGTCATCACTTTTTTTCGCGACTTTCTGATAGATTCTGAAAGCTTCTTCATACTCTTTGTTTTTGGCTGCTTCAAGAGCAAGGGAATGAAATTCATAGTTCATAAAGGAGGTGGTGTCATCGGGCCTAAGAAGAAAGTCCGTATTGGTCTTGGCATTGAGCTGTTGCATAGCTCCAAACACAAACAGTAGAGTAAATAGAATAGTCTTTAGTTGCATATCACTTCTTTATTAATGGGGTTATTTATATATGATCTGATTATGAGTCTCAACATCTACAATCCCTTGAGAGAAGGGGGAATATGATGGTCTTTGATATATTGATCAAAGCTCCCTTCCTTTGCCAGTTTAAGGGCATAGTCACGGACTCCGGGACGTTCTTGTTGAAATGACATGATGGGAACACCCATACCGCAGCTGGATTCAACGGCATATATGTTAAGCTTGAAGAACTGTCGAATTGCTTCTGTAGGCTCTTTAAAACAGGAACTTACATGAGAGAAGGCATCATCACTTCGTGTTATGACCTCGCCTTTGCAAAAACAGCGAAGTATCTTCGGGTTTCCTTCAAAGGCATTGAACAGAAGAGTGACTTCACCATCCTCACTGATATCACGGGCAGTTCGGTTACCGCTGCCAAGATAATCAAGCATATAGAGGGTAGAGGGGTCTATGACATGGATAGAGTCATATCCTTTTGGAGAGAGATTGACCTCATGAGTAGAACATGATGAGACATAAAAAAGTTTCTGCTCATGTATGAAATCGATGTCATGCTGACTAAGACATTGATACTGTTTTCCCAAATTATCATCCCCGTTTGAATATATATAGGTTAAATATCGCAACTATTATATAGAATAAAAGTAAACGGTTTTTAAAGTCAAAGGCTAATGAAATCTAGATAAGCTCGTGGATCTTTCCGGAAGCCTTCTCTTTATAGGACTGAAGCGGTTCGACTTCACTGGCATCAAGCTGAAGATAAGAGTCGAGTTCAGTTCGGTTTTCATCAAGGACTCTGTCAAACTCACCTTGAGTTGTGATCGGTTTATTGCCGTTATATTTATCAAGCAGGACGTTTGAGTTACCGATGACGACTAAATAGCTTTGACCTTCATAATCAAGCATGACAACACGGTTTTTTGGATCCAGCGCTTTTTGAAAACGTACGGAGATACCTTCTTTTTTCGTGCCACCTTTGAACAACCACGGCTGTTTTCCTTTGGCCGTAGGTACTCCCATCTTCTTTTTAAGCCATAACATAATGATAATACCCAGAAGCAAGATCGCGATCACGATATAGTAGGAGTTGTTTAGTTCACCCATTTTTTTGGTTGGTAAGGTGCTTGTTACGGAGCTTGTTGACTTGCTTGCACTGTTTTTACTTTTAACAGCTTCACCTTTGGTGAAACGAAGACGTAATCCATAAGCATCGCTGGTCTTGGAAGCACTCATCGTGATATTCGGAGCTGTCTGGAGTATGATTTCGGTATGGGAATTAATCGGTGTTATCGTCATCTTGTAGAGATATGATGTCGAGATGTTTTTTATCTTAGGGGCTTCGATAGAAGCGTCTTTAAGTTTCAGGATGATCTTGTTGTCCAGAACCGTCTTTGAGAGTTTACCGTCATAAGGCGTATCAAATGTCAGCATGATATCGACACGGCTTGAACGCTCATAGACATTATAAGAGAGTATTTTAGATCCAAAAAGAAAAAGCGGCAGGCATAGTAAAAAGACGATTCTCATAAGCGTTCTTTTGACAGATAGTAGATAACAGAGGTTGAATCAAGTACCTCATTGATACGTATGGCGAGGTTTTTCTCATATACCATGACTTCGCCTTTACCTATTATACGGTTGTTGACGTAGGCCTCTACACTCTCACCGGCAGGTTTGTTCAAGTCGATAACCGATCCTTTTTGCAAGGCCAGGATCTCTCTTATAGATAAGGAGGTCTGTCCGAGATCGGCAATGAACTCCACTTCCATGTCCAGCAGACCGTCATAATTCATCCATGCTAATTCTTCAAGTTCTTCGTCATTGAGATTGAGTGTGTTGACACTGTTCTCAGCTAACTTGTCTAGAAGCGATTGGTCGTTTTCTTCTGGCATATACTCTTACCCTTTAATGCCGATAACGAGATCCTCTTTAGGCGTTGTCAAGATAGAGAGCTCACTGCATTCACAGCTGTCAAACTCCTCAATCGCTTTAAATTTGGGGGTCGTTATCATAAAATGTTCTTTTTGAGCTTCTTCAGCCAATACTTTAGCACTTCCGACAATCATGTTGGTCGACTCCAGGGCCATATCTATCATTGTCTGATCATCGGCGTCATCTTCCATGAGGTAAACGGAAACGATCTCTTTGATCAGTGCTTCATTGAATCCAAGATAAACAATCTTTGAGTCACCATCATCCATCTTTACTTCTATTGAAGCAATAACTGTTCTCACTTGTGATAGGGTGTCACTTTTTTGCGTCTTTAGTTCAATTTGATCATGTAAAAAGTTTTCAGCAGCTTCAACGATAAGGGAGACCATGGTTTGTCCTAGTTTATGATGTGCGTATAATAGGGTTATTATAGGAAAATCTAATTAAGTGAAGTTTAATAACTGTCTGCGAATCATAAATATTACATTAATGTCTGACCTATGTTTCCATTGTATAGATGATGAACGGCAGGTGTAGGTTTGTTTTCCATAGTAAAAGTTTAAAATAATAGTACATGATTCAATCTTTAATGCCCCTCTTTGTGAAACTAGAGTACAATTCCAAAACTAGTCGAAGACGATTTTACCAAGGGTAAAAAGTTTCTGTTAGAAAACTGAAAAGAAAGAGAACATTATAGATACATTAATGATTTTAGAGATGATTGTTCTGGGAGTCGGAGTAGGGATACTGTCGGGTTTCTTCGGTATTGGCGGGGGGACAATCCTCGTACCGATACTTTTACTGATGGGGTATGACATCAAGGTAGCTATCGGTATATCGGTAGTCCAGATGGTCTTCAGTTCGATATATGGTTCATTCCTCAACTTTAAAAAAGGCTTTTTACAGCTGGATACACTTTTTTCGATCGGTGCCGGCGGGTTTGTGGGGGCGATGCTGAGTGGTCTGGTCGTTTCGGTCCTGTCTTCACAGACTCTGGAGTATATCTTTCTCTGTTTTATTCTCATTGCACTGACACGCATGGCGTATAAACCGGCACTTTATAAAGAGACGCGTTCAGCACACCCTTTAATACTCTTTATGATCGGTGCTGTCATTGG
>JBFEWG010000080.1:0-9051 GCA_041546465.1 Sulfurimonadaceae bacterium | reverse complement strand
GTCAAGGCTAATACGCTCAGAGGAGAAGGAATTTTGTCGTACGACAGGGTCATTAGCCAGTTCAAATAGATCTAAGAGGTCACCGTCAGATACTTTATGCAGGCTGAAACTGTCTGATGCTGATGTATATGGAATTGGTCGGTAAGCAGGCTTTATCTGTAATAGAGCAAGGTTCCTTAGTTTATGGACTTGAGATGTTTTCAGGGTTGTGAAGCGCTGTCGCTTTAAATATTTTTCGACTTCTATCTGATTGTCAGCTGTTCGGACGGAGATAAGCGGTACTCCCATGAAAAGTGTCTCTGCAGCAAGAACGCTCGGGGTGACAATAGCCAGTTCACAACTGTTTAACAGTTTTGGAATATCACCATCAATATGAAGTTTTACCCACCGATTGACATGTGAATAAGCTTTCAAAGCGCTGAGATTAGAGTTTGACGAGGTTATTGCGACATTGACTTCTTGCCCATGCTGTTTTATGTGTTTTAATACACGTAGGGTAATGTTCTTTGGATCAGTTCCGCCAAGACTGAGAAAGATACCCTTCTTATGGCGTTTATACTTCTGCTCTTCAAGAAATTCCTGCCGGATCAGCGGGGCAGTCAAAGATATTTTGCAAAATGAGGGGACTTTATGGGCATACTTCTTTGGATTCGCACCAAGATTGTGGTTGATGATTTCATCACAACAGTGCTCTTTATAGGTATCATCAAATACGCTGAGTCTAACTGAAGAGTCCTTTTTGATCTGCTTTTCATTTTCAAGTGTAAAGTCATAGTGGTCAATGATAAGATGATCGATCTCCAGATGTTTACAAAGATCGATTAACTCCTTGACGTCAGAAGTTTTCAAAAGATGAACAGGGTAGGGAACCTGATGGTTGATATTCCCTGGCAATGGCATGGAGGCGAAGTGTATCTCATTGGAATCAAGCCTGGATGCAAGGACAATATCACGTTTGATGTGCCCCAATCCTATGTGGCTCGAGCTGTCTGAACGGAAGAGGATTCTTCTAGGCATCATCTTCCAAGACTTTAAACATCAACTCTGCCCTTTCAAAGTCCTCAGGCGTGTCTATGTCCTGTACAAGATGTCTGGGCAGGATGACAGCAGTCGAGTGCGGGGCAAAGATCGGCTCTTCGTTTAACCATGCTTCTACCGTTCCGAAGTAAAACTGTCCAGCATCATGGTAGGCCTCTTCAAGGTCCTGACTACGCGTATTGAAATGTTCGGGTTGAAACATCTCTACATGATGCGCATTGTCTAATTTGATCGCCCGTTGAATAGGGAAGGGAAAACTTGTCGCACTAAAGCTATAGACGCTATTGGTGTCAATCAGTAGTTTGTAGGCTTCTTGAAGATATCTGACTTGAATAAAAGGGGCTGTTGCGTAGATACAGCAGGCAATATCAACCGGTTCCTCTTTTTGGAGTTCTTTAATAGCATGAGCAATGACAGGGATGGTCGCAGTATGGTCATCACTAAGTTCAGCAGGACGCGTAAAGGGGACTTCTGCTCCGTATGTTTTTGCCGTGTGGGCTATCTCTTCATCATCAGTTGAGACGATGACTTTGTCAAAGAGACCGGATTGAAGCGCAGCCTCAATGGAGTAAGCGATCATAGGCTTACCGCAGAAGTCTTTGATGTTTTTTCTAGGAATACGTTTTGAACCGCCTCTTGCAGGGATAATGGCTACTTTCATCAGAAGGAACATCCTCTCACGGAATACTCTTCTATGATCTTCAAGAAGGTGTCGGCAACAAACTCGGCGTCTTTCATGGTCATCTTCTGATGACAGGGAAGGGAGAGTTCCGAGCGGTAAAAGTCTTCGGCAACAGGGAAGCGTTGTTTTCCAAACTTGTCAATGTAAAAGCTGTTTTGATGGATAGGCTTGTAATGTACCTGGACACCGATACCGCTCTCATGCAGGCTCGCATAGATCTCCTCTTTCGGGCATTGTAAAGCAGGAATGAGCGTTATGGGATAGAGATGTCTGGCGGAGCCCTCATTATCAGGTATCTCTATCGTCTGAAAGAGCCTGTGTCCTTTAAACCGTTCATCATAATAATTAGCAATCTCGTCGCGTCTGGCAATAAAACCGTCAAGCTTTTTGATCTGGGAGAGTCCTAAAGCAGCTGCAATATCAGTCATACGATAATTGTAGCCCATCTCGATCATATCCATTGTCCAGAGCTTCTTTTTGACAATGCCATGAGATCGGAATCGACGCAATCGTTCAGCATACTCTTTGTCATCTGTCATCACGGCACCGCCTTCACCCGTTGTTATCGGCTTTATCGCATGAAAGCTGAAAATTGTCATATCGGAAATAGAACCAATTTTTTGACCATTGATATGAGACCCCAGTGCATGACAGGCATCTTCGATCAATAAAAGTTTGTGCGCTTGGGCAATCTCTTTGATCTTTTCAAGTGCTACGGGTTTGCCACCAAAATCGACAGGGACAATCGCTTTTGTCTGAGGGGTGATTTGTTTCTCGATGGAGCGTTCATCGATATTCCCATCAAGTTTGACATCACAGAAGATCGGCTTTGCTCCCAGGGCAATAGCCATATTTGAAGTCGCTACAAATGAGATGGGGGTGGTGATGATCTCATCCCCCTCCCCAATTCCAGCCGCTGTATAAGCACCCATCAGAGCAGAGGTAGCGGAATTGAAGCTGATGGCATATTTGGCACCGGTGTAGTCACACAGAGCCTGTTCAAACGCTTCCACCTCTGGACCTTGGGTAAGGTGTGAGCTTTTGAGGACCCTTGTGACAGCAGCAATATCGTCATCATCAATGAGTTGTGTACTGTAAGGTATCATTTTTCTTCTAGTTCAGTCAGTTTTATCTTTTCAAGAAGTTGTTCCGCATCAAGCCAGATGGTATTGTCTCTTGAGTTGTAATCGAAACCAAGCTTGACCGGGCTGCCTGCCTCACCAAGACCATTTCTAGTGAAATCAACATGATGGGTGAATTGTATGCTGGGCTGGATGACAAAATGATCGTCAAACTCTAGAGTCAGATGAGAGTCGCCTTCGGCACACATGGCCTCATGCATCTTTTCACCCGGACGCAAGCCGACTACATTCTGTTTAAGTCCCGGAAAGACGGCTGAAGCCATATCTTTCATGGTCATGGAAGGAATCTTGGGGATGAATATCTCTCCACCCTGCATGCGTTCAAAGTTTTTAAGGACGAAATCTACTCCTTCTTGAAGCGTGATCCAAAAGCGAGTCATATCAGGATCAGTAATCGGCAGTTCAGCGGCCCCTTCCGCAACAAGCTTTTTGAAGTAAGGGATGACTGAACCGCGAGAGCATAGAACGTTACCGTAGCGTACAACGGCGAACTGGATATCCTTGTCTCCCTTGATATTATTCGCAGCGACGAAGAGTTTGTCCGAAGCAAGCTTGGTCGCTCCATAGAGGTTGATAGGACTAGACGCTTTGTCAGTAGAGAGTGCAATCACTTTTTTTACACCGCACTTGATGGCAGCATCGATGACATTCTGAGCTCCGTTGACATTGGTCTTTATGCACTCCATCGGATTGTATTCAGCGATGGGAACGTGTTTCAATGCTGCAGCATGAACGACGTGTGTCACCCCGTTCATTGCTTTTTCAAGACGCTGAAGATCACGGATATCACCTATGAAGTATCGCATACAGGGATCATTGTATTTTTGTGCCATCTCATACTGTTTGAGTTCGTCACGTGAGTAGATAATGATTTTGTTAGGCTTATATCGTTCAAGTATGGTCCGGACGTATTGCTTTCCAAAACTTCCGGTTCCGCCTGTGATAAGGATGTTTGCACCGTTTAACATCGTTGTCCCTTGATTTTTCTAGTATTCAATACAAGCAAAAATTATACCGTTATTTTTTCCTAATACCGAAGTGCTGAGGTCTGATCGTTACCTCAGTGATACTGACACCCTCTCTCATACTTAAAATATCTTCAACAGCTTGGGCGATATCTTTGGGTTTAAGATGCATAGTGATGTCATCACCAGGTTCAAAATGAAGCTCATCAAAGAAGGGGGTTTGGGTAAGGTCCGGATGGATGGAGACAACATTGACACCCGACTTTCTTACCTCTTCAAAGAGAGAAGAGCCAAAATGGTGTAGTCCTGCCTTTGAAGCGGAATAGGTAGCTGAGAACCGAGAGGCCTTGAGCGCTTCTATGGAGGTGATGTTAATGATTGTGCCTTTTGTCTTTTTAAGGCTTCTAAGCAGCAGTGATGACAACATGATTGGCGCGGTCAAATTCGTGTCGATAATCTGTTTTATCATATTGATCTTCATCTCTTCATGGGGTTCAAAACGACCAAGACCAGCACTATGTACCAAAAGGTCAAAATCATTGTCTTTAAGAAGCCCTTTGACGGTCTTTTCAAGTTGATCCACATCTGTCACATCACAGACGATCGGATGAAAATCTTTATGTTGAATGCTTTGCTCTATCCGGCGCGCAAGGCCAAATACCTTATATCCAAGCGGTAGAAGCGTACGGCAGATCGCTTCTCCTATCCCTGAACTGCTTCCCGTAACCAAGGCTGTCTTATGGGACATGATAAGCTCCTGTTAGTTGATCGATATGTTTGTCGATTGTATCGATGTTGTTACGTATGAGTTCGATGATGAACTGTTTATTGGGTTTAAAAGGCTTGAAGTGATCGGAGACGACTTTTAAAAAACTGATCTTCAATGGGGTGAAATGTTTTGATACAACGTCATAAACAGCCATGGCCTCCATTTCTGCTATATCTGTCGGTGCAGGTTTGTCAAGCACTTGGGACGAACTGTAACAAGAGACCTTTTTAATCGTTGATGAAAAGGTTTTTAATGGGCAGGTCGATGATTCGTTCTGAAGAGTGTTGACCTGGAGAAGTTCACCAATTTTGAAGTGCTCATGAGCCGCACATATGCCAAGGTTCAAAAAGGCATCATTTTCGTCGATGCGATAGGTTTCTAACAAGTAGTCACTGGCTGCCTTGGCTTTCTGCGGTCCCATGGTGGAGATTATCAAGCAGATCTCATCACCTTCAAATATGACATAGGGACTTGTCTGTGTTTTAATCAACTTGTAATGATCGATAAGGGCACGTGCTTCAGCCTCAAAGGCACAGATGATATAAAGCATGTTCACTCTCTGAGATAAGCACTGTTCTCTATACTGTAGCGCTTCAGGAGTCGCTCATTGGCTTCAAGAGCTTTTTCTTTATTTAGAATGATCATGCTTCCTCCTTTAAGCGTCAGCTTGACCTCTTTCGTCTGAGTCGTCTCTATAGCATCAACAAGAGTGGAAAACGAGTTGATATTGATACCATTGACCTCGGTAATTTCAGCATGTGCAAACTCATAACCGGCATTTTCCCTATCGGCAAGTACACTTTGGATAAACACGATCTCTTGCCGTTTTGTACTTGGCAGATTGTTGTTCTTTATTGTATCCACAAAGTGAATAGGGGCTTTTTGTAACCAGTTCCTGCCCCATTCGTAGAGGTAGTTCTTAGTTAAAGGCATAAGGACAACACCGCCAAATATATAATAGCGCGGGCGTTTGTCATGTTCAAAAGGTATTAGAGAGACCATGCTTTTAAGCGGTACATTGATCTTCAACTCCTTGCCTTCACGTAAAACGGTTGCGATGAATGATTCGTTGATATGGTGTGATCGTATCAGATAACTGGCAGCGACACGGCCATTCTCTTTCATCAGGATGGTCGCATCATCGGCGACGTCTGTCCCGTCAATGGCTAACAGGACATCATTCTTCTTTAAATAACCATCGCAGGAGCTTCCAGGGACGATGTTGGTGATAAGTACACCGCTTCTGTCTTTCATCATATAATGCTGTTTGAGACTTTCGTTCTCCATACTTTGGATATAGAGTCCGTCATCAGGAAAGCCGTCATACTGTCCATCTTTGATATCATCTAGAAAATGCTCGATGACAGGTGTGGGAACGAGATAGCCGATGTTGTCGGCCGATGAAAGTGACTGCATGGCAATACCGATGATCTCGCCTTCTTGATTAAAGACCGGTCCACCGCTGTTTCCGGGGTTGATAGCTGCATCGATCTGCAGGGCAAGAAGGTCAAAGTCACTGTGAACATAGCGCGTCTGTTCGATCCGGGAGATAATCCCTTGTGTGATGGAGATCTCATTACCACCTTGAGGGTAGCCATAGACAGCGACGCCGTCTTGGCGATGTGGCATCTTACCCAGGCGCAGAGGTTTCGTGCCTTTGAAAAATGCAGTGTCTTCAACTTCAAGCAGTGCGAGGTCTGCCTCATGTGATATCCATTTGACATGGGCAATAAACTTTTTCGGGTTTTCACTCTTTTTTACTTCGAGATAGACCGCATTGTCAGCGACATGTGCAGCTGTAAGAATCAGATGCTCATCGATAATGACACCCGAGCCGGTCGAGAACTTCTGGGTGCGCATCTGCCAAGGCTGATAGTAGTTCGGTTTGACAGATACGGTGAAGATCTTGACAACGGAAGAGCTGATACGGTTGGCTTCCTTTTCGGAGTGAAACGGTAAGCTCCATAATAAAAGTGGTGTCAGTAAAAATAAAAAACGCATCTGGCTGCCTTCGTGTTCGTTGTAGAAATTGTAGCTTATTTGTCTAAATATTATTTTTAAGTTGATTTTTCCCCTATTTGGTTATTATTTTTCTAAATAGATAGTTTTGAGCTCGTTTGGGGAAGTTGATGAAACCGATTTTAGAATTGCAAAAACATATAGACTTACTTGAAAAAGCAAAAGAGTCCATATTGAAGCGATGGGTCACCTATGACGAAGCATCTGAAGTTCTTAAAACCCATAATATGCCAGTAGAGTATTTTAAAGAACATTTCGCCGCTAATATTTTCAATTACTATATTTGTGTCGTCAAAGGAGAGAAAGAGATCGGTGACTGTCCTGTGATGGCGGAGTTTCTTGACTATCTCAAAGAGCATGATATCTCGTCGGCAGAACTTTTCTTGATCTGTACACATTTCAGAAAGTCCATGGTGGATGAACTCTTCGAAGTCGGATGTATCAATAAGGAGCTGTTTGACGAGGTCTCCTATGTGTTTGACCTTAATTTCTCTGGCGTGCTTGATCAATATACGGAGCGAATTTACAAGGCGCAGCGCGAGGCACAAATACATAAGCGAAGGTTTGAGCAGTATAACACGGCGATCGACCACAGTGCGATGGTGTGTAAAGTCGATCTCCAAGGCGTGATCACTTATGTCAACCCGCGTTTTTGCGAACTGAGCGGTTATACGAAGGAAGAACTGCTTGGAGCAACGACGCAAAGCCTTCGTGAGAAGCATGAACCCAGTGACCTGGCTGATGAGATGTGGGAGAAGCTCAATAACAAAGAGATCTTTCATGGAACGGTCAAGAACATCAGAAAGGACGGTACCCCGTACTATACAGAGCTGACGGTCGTTCCTATGCTTGACCTGGAAGGAAATGTCGAGGAGTATCTCTCCATCCGTTATGATGTCAGTGAGCTTGTCGATGTGCGTGATGCGGCTTTGCAGGCTGAACGGACAAAAGATATCTTTCTGGCGAACATGAGCCATGAGATACGTACACCTTTGAACGCTATCTTGGGTTTTGTCTCTATCCTGAGAAACAGAGTAGACAATCAAGAGAACCTTCATTACCTAGATATCATAGACAATAGCGGGAAAAGTCTTTTGAGTATTATCGGTGACATACTCGACTTTGCGAAGATCAGAGAAGGCAAGCTTAACATCGATCGTCATATGTTTAACCCTATCAAAGAGTTGTCTACGACACTCGCTTTGTTTAACTCAAAGATGTTGGAAAAGGATATTGAATATTTGACCTATATTGACTGCAATATGCCAATAAGTATCAAGGCAGACTCGGTACGCATTAAACAGATATTGAGTAACTTTTTAAGCAATGCCATTAAGTTCACGCCTGAAAAAGGACGTATTGTCGTTAATATCAAGGAAAAAAAGGGGCAGTTGGTCATCGCGGTAAAAGACAGTGGATGTGGGATCAGTAAGGAAGCGATAGAGCGTATTTTCAGCGAGTTCGAACAGGCGGAAGGCTCAACAACAAGAAAGTTTGGAGGAACTGGGCTCGGTCTGTCTATCTGCCGGTGCCTAAGTGACTTGATGGAGGGTGAAATATCTGTAGAGAGCGAGTTGGACGAGGGGAGCACGTTCCGTTTGACGATACCTGTCGAGGCATCCGGTGAGAAAAACAGATACCCGTCCCACAGTGTCTATATCCAAGAAAGTGAACAGGCGGTCATGCAGCTGCTGAAACGTTATTTAAAAGAGATGAAGATGTCGTTTGCAACAGAAGCAAGTCACGAGAGTCTGAACTTTTATGATGAAGAGTTCTCCGGTAGGAGAACAGAGCCCAGTGTGATTGTTTCTGTGCATGATATTGAAGATGAGGTCTCCTTGGGCCCATCATTTGGTCCTTATGAGATAATGAACCTTTTTGAAGCAAAGAAAAGTGTTGAGAATAAGTTCAAAGATGCTAAAATCCAATATAGTGGACGGATACTTGTTGCCGAGGATAATAAAGCAAACCAGATACTTCTAAAGATCCTGCTTGAGGAGTATGGCCTTCGTTATGTGATGGCAGCAAATGGTCAGGAGGCCTGTGATATATTTCAAGATGCGAAATTTGATCTTATTCTGATGGATGAACAGATGCCGGTTATGAGTGGGGTTGAAGCTGCACAAAATATCATGGCCTATGAGTATGAACAGGGTTTGAAACATACACCTATCATATCGGTAACGGCAAATGCACTGAAGGATGATGAAGAGCGTTTTTTGGCTGCAGGTATGGATGGTTATGTCGCCAAACCGATAGACAGTTCCAGATTGGAAGAGGTCTTGAACAAATTTTTATTACGAAAGGGAGAGAAAATGAGTCACAATGTAGAGTTGCCGAGTTATGCAAATATTTCAGCGGAGGAGATGGCCTCGAAGATCGGTCTGAATGCAAAGCACATCCCGATATTGGTTCAAAGTTTTATAGAAGAGAGCC
>JBFEWG010000137.1:0-5178 GCA_041546465.1 Sulfurimonadaceae bacterium | reverse complement strand
TGGCAAAAGAAAAGCTGACTAAAGCGTTACAGGAAACCTTTGAGTCAGACACACTGCAAGTCTTCAAAGCAAGCCAACTCGACCAGGACATCGAAAAGATCTCCAAAGGATCAAGCTATGTCGAAACCGCACAGCTTGATAGACAAAAACTTCTGTTAAGACCTTCAAAAAAGCAGACAATAGAAGAGCAGGACATTCCTTTGGTAAAAGAGGGCAAAACCTACAAACTCACCTATGCACTTCCAAAAAACTCGACCTATAGACGTTCCAGCACCTACCTTGTGCCCGCCAAGTCCAATGCACAGCGCTTCAGACTTAAACCGCATTGGCTCTTGGCTATCATGCATTCAGAAAGCAGTTTCAACCCTATGGCACGTTCATGGGTCCCTGCCTACGGCCTGATGCAGATTGTTCCGAAAACGGCAGGTATCGATGCCTACTATTTCCTATATAAAAAACGGCGTCTGCTGTCTGCCTCATACCTGTACAATACCAGGAACAACATCGAGACAGGTTCCGCCTATTTTCATATCCTTTATTACCGATATCTTGCTGCGATCAAAGACCCTACCAGCCGTCTTTACTGTGCCATTGCCGGCTACAACACAGGTGCGGGTAATGTGGCGCGTGCCTTTGTCGGGACAAACAGTGTAAAAAGTGCCGCCGTGCTGATCAACAAGATGCAACCTGAAAGTGTTTACAACTACCTGCTGAAACATCTACGCCATGAGGAACCCAAAGCCTATCTCAAAAAAGTGCGTGAACGCAGCCAAAAGTATAAAACCCTTTATAATCTCTAAACTGCTATAATTGCACTATTATAATCAGAGAAAGTATACCTAATGAAAAAACTAGCCATTATCGGCCGTCCCAATGTCGGGAAATCATCTCTTTTCAATCGTCTGTTAAAGAAGCGTGATGCCATTACATCTGACCAGGCAGGTACTACGCGTGATGTCAAAAAACGTGTGGCTCAGATCCTTGACAGAGAAGTCCAGATCCTCGATACCGGTGGATTGGACAAGGGCTGTGAGCTGTTTGACAAGATCAAAGAGAAAGCAGTCAAAGCTGCCTATGAAGCAGATATTATCCTTTACATGGTCGATGGAAAGACCATTGCCAATGATGAAGATAAGAAGTTCTTCTACGAACTTCAAGCGATGGGCAAAGCGATGGCACTGGTCGTGAACAAAATAGACAATGACAAGATGAATGAACGTCTTTGGGACTATTATGAGTTTGGAACCGACACTGTCTTTGGTATCTCGGTTGCACATAACCGCAATACCATCAAACTCATCGAATGGATTCATGAACAGCTTCCGCCAAAAGATGAAGAGTTTCAAGAAGAGTCCGAAGAAGAGACAGATATCGAAATTGCCGGTGAGACAGAAGCACCGGAGATCGACGATGAAGATGCCTATCTCGATGACTGGGATGAAGCCAATGAAAAAGAGGATGATGCAAAAGCCTTTGAAGAGAACGATGAGACCCGTTTTTATGACCCTGAACGTTTGAACCAGGTCAAGGTCGCCATCATCGGACGTGTCAATGTCGGGAAATCATCGCTTTTGAATGCCCTGATCGGTGAAGAGCGTTCTGTGGTCTCTTCTGTCGCCGGAACGACAATCGATCCTATTGATGAGACCATAGAGGTCGGCGATAAAAAAGTCACCTTTGTCGATACGGCAGGACTTCGTCGACGCGGTAAAATCCTCGGTATCGAGAAATTTGCATTGAATCGGACCAAAGAGATGCTCAAGGATGCAGATATTGCCCTGCTTGTGCTGGATGCATCCGAACCGTTTAAAGACCTTGATGAGAAGATTGCCGGTCTTGTTGACGAAAACCGCCTGGGCTGTATCATCGTCTTGAACAAATGGGACCTTACCGATAAGGACTTTGACAAGTTCACGGAAAAAGTACGCAGCCGTTTCAAGTTCCTGCATTATGCGCCAATCATCACTATATCCGCCCTGACCAAGCAGCGGGTACACAAGATTATGGACAAGATATTGGAGATCAATGACAACTTCTCCCAGCGTATCGGTACCTCCAAACTCAACCGTGTCATCGAATTGGCACAACGCCGTCACCACCTTCCTTCTGTCAAAGGAAAGGTTATCAGGATCTATTATGTCACCCAGTATGATATACGTCCTCCGCGTATCGCTTTGGTCATGAACCGTCCTGAAGGTCTTCACTTCACCTACAGACGTTACCTGACAAACAAGTTGCGTGAAGCATTCAACTTTGAAGGGACCCCTGTCCTCTTCCATGCGCGAAGTAAGAAACAGAAAACACATATCTCTGATGAGCCAGACTTCATTGAAGAGAAATTTGGTGAGCCTATTACCGATGAAGAGATGTGGGAGATGTATGATGATGAAGAGTTCGAAGGTGAATTTGAAGAGAATATGGAAGAGGACAAAAAACATAAAAAAGACGATGATATTGAAGAGGGATTTGTGGACATAGACTAGCGTTGCTAGCCTATCCTCCAAAACCTTTCACTGCGTGAAACCGTTTTCTCTACTTTTGTTGATATTGATTACATTACATCAGATTCAACCTTATAAAAAACATTACTGCACCACAACTTAATTCTTTTTATCAGTACATTTTTGAAGAACTGACTGTCCTTATTACTTGTCTACATCATTAAATACTATAAGTTTATATTAATTTTATTGCACTAAAATATATAAGAATTTATTATATGAGGTGCACCCATGAACCGTCCAGAAGTAATAGATGAAGAAGTGAAATTTGACGGAGGCCGGCTTCTTTCAGAGACAGATATAAAAGGAAAACTGCTCTACGTCAACAGAAAGTTCTGTGAGATGTCAGGTTATTCCAAAGAGGAGGTCCTGGGTAAGCCCCACTCTATTTTACGACACCCGGATATGCCGAAAACAGCCTTTAAAGAACTGTGGAAGACCATAAAAAACGGCGATCCCTGGAGTGGTTATGTCAAAAACCTTCGTAAAGATGGAAGATACTATTGGGTCATTGTCGATATTATCCCAAAAAAAGATGAAGCAGGGAATATTATCGGTTATATGGCTTCAAGAAAAGTGCCAGATGAAAGCTTTGAGTCTACCAAAGCCCGTTATGAAAAACTGCTTGAAGCAGAAAAAACATTGGGGGTATAACTTATAAGTTTTGTTAAACAGGGCAGTATTATGCCTTATGAGCATAATACTGAAATCGATTTTTTTGATGAAATCAAAGATTATAAGAGGTGGGGAACTAATTCTAAATAGATGGCATCTTCAAGATTTGCAAGCTCTTTGTTAAACGCTTCTCTTTGGCGATTATTCTCAAATGATTGTTCAGACTCCTGCGACGGCTTGATCGAAAAGGACTTTTCGTTTATATCAACATTGACAACTATCTCATTCTTGACTGCCGGCTTATAACGTCGTTTCGTTCGAAGTGCTGAGAGCTCACGTTTCTTAGTGAAATAGGTCTTTTTCAGGTTTATCGATTGAGATGACGGATCGATGATATCCCAGTCATTTTTTTCAGCAGCCTGTGTGATTGCATTTTTAAGAATGTCAACATCAAAATCATTCGTAAAGTTTTTTTGAACTGATGAGACCGGTGTAACAGACGGCGAATGGCTACAGCCTGAAATAACAAGGGTTGAGAGTATTAACAATGTAACTGATAGTTTATTAGTAATAGATTTTTTTAGCATAGTATTCCTTATAGTGTTTATGGATATTTAAATATTTTTATAAAATGTTATGGATAGGACTATGCGAAGCGTGGAGGTTTGAATATATCTTGACTAAGGGTAAAAAAGATAAAGCCTTTATCAGGAAAGGACAAGCTTTTACAGCACCCTCCCGTTAACGTCGAGTTTCTGACCAGATCAGCTGTATCAGCGACAGATTCACTCTCAATATTTTCAATCTCACTTACAGACTCTACTGCAATTTCATGCTGCACGAGTGCAGAGCTATGGTATTCAACAATGGCCATAGTCATGACAAGAAAGGTCATAAGAGTAAAAAAGAGTGAAAGCTTTATTTTCATAGGTAGAATTATAAATGTTCTTAGATCAAAAGTCAAGATTTCCCTCTGAGTAACTTTAGTTCCGGGATGAACCAAGCAGAGAGTACTAAAATGGCTTGCCGATCACCTCTGTTTTCTTTCTTTTTTATCTATATATAATTATTTATTACATTTTAAAAATAAATTCACATAATACAGACATATTTCAATACAAAGGATAAACCATGGCTGTTAGAATTACAGATTTATGTATTTCTTGTGATGCTTGTTTAGATGAGTGTCCAACAAACTCTATCGTCGATGCGGATGATAATCCGACAGGCGAAGATTATTATTATGTCAATCCGGCAACCTGTACCGAATGTATAGGGGATAATCCTACACCTGCTTGTCAGGCAGCATGTCCGACAGATGGTTGTATCGTTTGGGATCTTCCTTTTAATGAAGCGAATAAAGCCCACTTTGAAGGAAATGAACTCTATGTCTTAGACGATGATGTCAGTTATAATCAGCCCCATCGTGAAGAAGTCTCTATGGAAGATAGAGAAGCTGGCGATGTGGAGAGCGTCATCGAATAAAAATTAAAACGGTTTGACTATAACCATTGCTACAATAAGCAATAAAAGTATTGTCGGTGCTTCATTATAAAAGCGAAAGAACTTTCCGCTCTTATCACAGGCATCGGCTAAAAGCTTCTTATAATAATGCCCCATCGAAAAAAAATAAGCGATTAAAATTGCTACAAGAGTCAGCTTTGCATGTAACCATCCACCGCTTTGGAAGAGGCCCGGATTTAAAGCTATCATCGCTATTCCCGATATCAAGGTCGCCCAAAACGAGGGAATACCGATCGCATAATAGATCTTACGCTCCATCACTTTGACGATCTTGACAAAATCAGCATTCTCTCTGTTCTCTGCATGATAGACAAAGAGTCTTGGCATGTAAAAGAGAACGGCAAACCATGCGACCATCGAAATGACGTGAAACCATTTTATCCAAAGATAATAATCCATAAAGAATCCTTTTTCAATATATCTAAGCTCCCATTATACGATATCTCGATAAAATTCCGAGTAACATTGCATCAAAAAAATCGACTTAAAATTGCAAACAACTATCAAGGTAACAAGAATGAAAGTATTAGCAGGTATC
>JBFEWG010000036.1:0-16204 GCA_041546465.1 Sulfurimonadaceae bacterium | reverse complement strand
GGGATCGAACCGCTGACCTCTTCGCTGCCAGCGAAGCGCTCTCCCAGCTGAGCTAATGCCCCACGAGTTGGAAGATGGAAAGTATAATTGTTTGTGGCTTAATATGTTATAAATATTTGTGACGCAAAATGATATTTTTTTTAGTACATAAAATGACAGATTTGCCGATGTGTAATATTAATTAATCGACAGAGGTTTCTTATGCGCATTCTTTTATTGTCACTACTTTTGGCCATCTTTTTACAGGCGGAAGAGAGATATTGTATCGAAGTGTTAAGCACAGAAGAGAAAGCGACAATAACTCCGGAGCTGATGGAAAAGGTGACCGAGATGAGAATGCCGCATTCCGTCAGGTATATGGACGGGCAATATAAACTCTTTTTAGGAAACTTCGAGACACGTGAGGAAGCAAAGTCCGTGCTGGAAGAGGTCCGCAAGAATATCAGAGAAGAAGCCGTCATCACAATCTACCAAGAAAAGAAACGCTCGTCCAAGCTTGATCCGAACGTGGCGATGCAGCAGGCGATGCTGATGGCTAAGGCAAAAGCATTGAGTGAGACAAAACAGAGCGAAGAGAATAATAGTAGTGATAATGTAGCGATCGAGATCCCTGAAGTCCAGGAAGAGAAAGTGGCTGTTGAAGAGAACAAGATGCAGAAAAGCCCTGCAAAAATCGTGATCATTAAAAAAACGGAAGAGAAAAAAGAGGATCGTTTTTGCAAATCGAGTAAAAAGGCTCTGCGTGAAGCAGAGATATCAGAGGCATTGAAGTTCTATAGAAACTCCTCGTTCTATTCCTTTAAAGACTAGGGGGTTGATGGCTGCTGTGGTCCAGACATTCCAGGTCTATATCAAGTTTCTTTTTCACACTTGCCTGTAAGGCATCAAAGAGGTCCTGTGCCGTTTCTCCGTCTCTTGGATAACTGACGACATCATGCTTGATGTATTTGTCAAAGAACTCTTCAAACATATTCGCAACGACAGTCGCTCCGTATTTATCAGTCTGATAGAGGATAAAGAAGTAGGCGTTGTCGTAATGAACGTAGGAGTCTGAAGAGCGGACTACCTGCTGGAGACTGACATCTATCTTTGATTTGTCCAAATCTGTAAAGTCACAGTACAAGATACTGAATGCTTCAAGATGTGCATCATCCAAGCGTTCCACAATACCGCGTTGAAGGTCCACAAGCCCGGTGAAATTGTAAAAGGAGAAAGGTACACCCATAAGATATCCTTTGTATTGATTAAACGAGTATACTTGCTTGAGTTTAAGAATCAGCTTAAGTTGTTTTTGGTGTCGGTGCTGTGAAAATGTCTTTAATCATGAAGGATTAAGTAAAAGTTTTACTTATATTTACTTAGAGTTTGTCTTTTTGGATAGGTGATATAGTCAAAAAAGTGAAATATTAGAGGATAATACTAAGCTTAGGGAGAAAAACGAAGTTTAGGGAATAACGTTTTTTAAATTTTTAGGGGAAAAATTTAGTGCTTAGTATTATCTGAAAGGTTTAACCTTCACAATTGTAATTATAGTTGAATGTGTGTTAAAAAATCGTTTATGTTTAAAAATGTGATTGATGTTCTGTACTCTTAAATGCCAAACGGTACCAGTTCGCCACGACGGAGTTTGTTGACCTTTTCCGTGAACTGACGGATGAAGAAGGTTTTTTTGTCATAAGGGATGTTTTGTTGCATCTTTACTTTTTTCAGTTCAGTGGTATAGTATTTCCGCAGGAAATGTAAAAGCTCGTTTTTCAGATCACCCTCATCAAATGTCTTGATGTCATTGTTGAGTGATATCTTCATCAGCAGGGGATGCTCCAGTTCTGCATTTAAGACAAGGGTGAACTCCTTAGCGTGGAACTGCAGTACGGAAGGGTCAAGGTAATCCAGGGTGTTCTCGATAATACTCGGATTTTCAAGCATCGTTTTGATAAGGCTAAGTTCCCAGATGTCCTCACGTGAAAAGTTGTCAGTGGAGGCCTGTGCCGGTTGGTTCTTTTGCGTATTTTGTAATCTGACAACAGCTTTGTTGACATTGAGAAGTGCAGCCAGGTAGGGACGATACTCTTCTTGCAGAAGGGGAGAAAGAGTCTTCAGGTAGGCGATACCGCTGTGCAGTGCTTCCTCTTTGGCTTTGGGATTGTTCAGATCAAAAGCATGAACGCTCTGTTCCAATACAAATTCGATAAAGGGTTTGGGATGTCGCAGCAGCCTGTTTAGCTCTTCGATCTGAGAGTTTTTGACCATATCTGCCGGATCAAGTCCCTGTGAGAAGATGACAACACCACCGTCAAGTCCTGCAGCAGAGAGAAGTTTTGATGCCTTGATAGCGGCGTTAAGACCGGCACTGTCCCCGTCATAAGCCATTATGACACGGGGTTCGCCTTTTCGTAACAGGGGAAGGTGCTCATTAGTCAGTGCCGTTCCCAGCGTTGCGACGGCGTTGGTAAAGCCGGCCTGGTGCAGCATGACAACATCGAGGTAACCTTCCGTGACGATCATCTCTTTTTGTTTGTAGATGCTTTCTTTGGCATAGTTGTAGGCATACAGAAGGCGTGACTTGTTAAATATCTTTGTCTGAGGCGAATTGACATATTTGGCTTGATGGCCTGTGATGGTACGTCCGCCAAAACCGACAAGTGAACCGTTTGCCGCATGGATAGGAAAGGTGATTCGCTCGATGAAGCGGGCAAAGATGTTGTTCTCCCCCTGGCCGAGAACACCAAGTTCTATCCCCTCTTTAATATCAAACATGTGACTTTTAAGATAAGTAATCGTCTGCTGGGAAGCAGGGGCATATCCAATGCCGAACTTTTCGATGGAGGATTCAAAGATGCCACGTTCTTTCAAATAGCTGAGTGCTGTCGGATTGGAGTCAAGCAGGCTTTTGTACCAATCATTGAGTTTTTCCATCAGACGGGTGTCCGTCTTTTTTTGTGTCCCTTTGGTGTATTGTAGAGAGAAGTTGTAATAAGATGCCAGTTTTTCGATCGCTTCGGGATAGTTGAGTTTTTCATACTCCATGACAAAGCGGATAGGGTCACCCGTTACACCGCAGCCAAAACAGTGGTAGATCTGTTTGGCCGGGCTAACAACGAAACTTGGGCTTTTCTCATCATGAAAAGGACAGGGTGCTTTGAAGTTGGCACCGGCTTTTTTCAGTTCGACGTAGTTACCTACGACATCGACAATATCAAGCCGGGTCTTCAGTGCTTCTATGGACTCTTGTGCAATCATAGCAGGATTATATCCCAAGCGCCCATTAAGAAGGCTTAGCCGGGTTCAAAAAAAGTATGGGTTTATGTCTTGAAGTGATTCAGCTTTGAGTGGAGCTCATTTGCCGCGCCGCTAAGGGCTTCGGTGATATCTGAAAGCTCCTGCATACTTTCGTTATTGGCTTGAGAGATGGTGCTCAGACTCTCTATCTGTGCCAGCATATCAGCACTGTGCAGAGCTATCTGTTGTGAGTTTTCAACAGATTTTTGGGTAAGTTCATTGGTCTTGTTCATGGTCTCGACGGTATTGTTGATGTTCTCCTCGACATTATGGGAGATATTCGATAGTGACTCGATGTTTTGTGCATTATGTTTCATCTGTTCTGTTGCATCCGTCACAGACTGGACGATGATATTTATCGTCGCATTGATCTCGGTAAGACTTCTTTGTGTACGTTCGGCAAGCTTTCGGACTTCATCGGCGACAACCGCAAAACCGCGTCCGTGTTCACCGGCTCTTGCGGCTTCGATTGCGGCATTGAGTGCAAGAAGGTTGGTCTGTTCGGCGATATCACTGATGACATCAAGGACGCCTTTGACCTGTTCGGCTTCTGTTGAAAGCTGCTCAAGTTTGGCATTCATATCATGCTCAAGCTCCACGCTGGAGGCAACGCTGTCCATAAGCCCACGGATCTCCTCTTTTGCATGGTTCAGTTGATCATTGGCTTCTTGCATGTTCTCTTTGGTGTTGTTAAAGTCTGAAGCAGATCCTTCAACGATCTCCTGGATAGAACGGGCTTGTTCCGTTGTCATATTGACGATGCCAAACTCTTCGTCCACACGTTTTTTGATCTGTGAAAAGATGGTGCGCATATGTTCTGAACTTGCCTGATTGGTATGGGAGATATCCTTGGCGCTCTCTATAGCTTGAGAGAGCTCATCGATAAAATGGTTGATGCTGCGTGCCATGACACCGGTTTCATCCCGGCTGTTGACGTTGATAACCTTGGTCAAATCGTTTTGGTCAGTAGAGACGACATTGGTGATAGTGACAACTGAGGTCGTTGCCTGTTTGATCAAAAGGAAGATGTTGACACCTGAGATAACGAGGCCGAGTGTACCGATGAAGATGTTTTTGAATATAAGCTCGGTAAGCTCAAGTCCGGGTTGGGTGATGGATATGATAATGTTAAAAAGGATTAAAAGGGTTATATTACCGACAACAGTTGTGAAAATAGCGGCAACCATCTTCTTGCCAAATGAGATAAAAGGGTGTCGGTCGGACAGTTCCAGCTCCCTGCTCCACTGCTCAAGCGTGATGACAAACGTGATGAATACAGGGATGACAAAGAGCAGTACGAGAGGAATGGAGATTAACTGGGCCAGCCAAAACTTCTGTGTCGAGACAAAGTCCATACCACCAAGTACAACAGAAGGGCCAAAGGTACTGTAGAGTATCTGTGTCAAAAGGAACCAGGCAGGCAGGAGTGAAAGCGCCTTGTCACTCTCTTCAGTGGATATCCTTTTTTCTACGGCTTTGTCTATATGTGTCAGCTTGTGATTGAAAAAATAGATGACTCCAGCCGTGACGAAGATGATATAAGCAAACATAGGAACGGAAAAGACGATAGAAAGTAGCTCGTCTATCGTGAACATATTACTGTAAAAAAGAATAAACAACCAGACACCAGGTGGGATCATGAGGCCGATAAAGAGAATGAGCAAAAGTTTAGATCGCTGTGTCATAAACAATCCTATAAAATTCTGTATAAAGGGAGTATAGCCTGAAAATTTTAGAAGAAATTTAAAAAAAAATACTATGATTCTAGGAATATGAACACTATTAGTTTCCATCTTTTATATAAGCTTGTATTAAAGCACAAGAAAAAGCTTCTGAAGGCAAACTTGATTGCCCTCATAGCGACGCTTATCAGCATACCTATCCCTATGCTTATCCCGCTTTTGATCGATGAGGTCATCTTACAGCAAGAGGGGTTATTGATCCATACACTTCGGCTGTTGTTTGGAGAATATTCTCCTTTGGGTTATATCATCGTCACGCTCTTGGTGACAGTTGCACTGCGTTTTGGTTTCTTTCTCGCTTCAGTCTTTGCCCATTATGCATTTACGGAGATCGCCCAGGAGATCACCTTTGTCCTTAGAAAGAAGCTCCTGTTACATCTAAAACACGTATCCATGCATGAATATGAGACCTTGGGCTCAGGCACGGTCTCTTCCAAGTTGGTAAATGATATGCAGACTTTGGAGGGGTTTATCGGATCGGCGCTGAGCCGTTCCATTGTCTCGGTACTGACCTTGATCGGGGTAGCATTGATACTTTTATTGATCGAATGGAGGCTGGGTCTGTTGATCTTGATCCTGCATCCGGCTATTGTATTGATCACGCAGTTGATATCACGCAAGGTGGCAGCCTTGAAAAAAGATGAAAACCGGGCGATATCGAGTTTTCAAAATGCACTGATCGAGACGTTGGACCTTTTTGGACAGATACGGGCATCGTCAAAAGAAAACGAGTTTATCAACAAGAGTATAGAAGACGCACGCACGCTTAGAAATGAGACCGCGCGTTTTGGAAAAAAGAGTTTTGCTGCCGAGAAGTTCTCCTTTACTCTTTTTTTGTCGGTCTTTGAGCTTTTTCGTGCATTGGGTCTTGTTCTCGTCCTCACTTCTGATTTAAGTATCGGTCTTATGTTCGCTGTCTTTGGTTACCTTTGGTTTATGATGACTCCGGTACAGGACCTTTTATCCCTTCAGTACGCGTACTCTAATGCACGTGCGGCATTGCAACGGTTAAACGCTCTTTTTGAACTTGATCAGGAACCACTTTGGCATACCCGCAATAATCCATTCAAGCAAAGCGGAGCTTCGATACGTGTAGAAAACCTCAGTTTTGCCTATGGGAACGGACAGAACGTATTGAAGCATATCGACCTGAGGATACCTGCAGGCTCCAAGGTCGCGCTTATCGGGGCAAGCGGCAGCGGAAAGACGACCTTGGCCAAAGTGCTTTCCGGGTTTTATCCTGCCAAAGAGGGAAATCTTTTTTTTAATGATATCCCTTTATGTGAGATCGGTCTTGAGACTTTGCGAAAAAACCTATTTGTCGTCCTGCAGCAACCGGTATTGTTTAATGATACCCTTCGTTTCAATCTGACGATGGGTGATGAGTACACCGATGAACAGATACATAATGCTTTAGTACTCGCTCAGTTAGGCAGCTTTGTCAAAGAACTTCCAGAAGGACTGGAGTCTGTTGTCGGAAAGGGTGGTGTGCGGCTTTCAGGCGGGCAGAAACAACGGCTCAGCATTGCACGGATGATACTTTCGAATCCTAGTGTCGTTATCTTTGACGAGTCGACTTCGGCTCTGGATGTCCATACTGAAAGTGATCTGTTCAAGGCCTTGGAAACGTTTCTGAAAGGGCGTACTATTATTACGATAGCGCACAGGTTAAGTACAGTCGAGAATTCGGACTATATCTATGTCATGCAAGAGGGTAAGATCGTTGAGGAAGGTTATCCGGAAGTGCTTATCGAGGATATGGGCCATTACAATAAGTTTGTAAAAGCTCAGCACACGTTTTAGCGAGATGTGTGCATAGACGTTATATAATACGATTATGAAAATACTGTTTATAGACAATGAATCAATACAAAATACTATTCGTATCGGACTGATGGAGCAAGAAGCCCATCATGACATACATATGTTCAATGATGAAGAGGAGGCTATTGCCTTCTATATCGATGAATCACCAGACATCGTATTGATTGATTTCACTATTCCTCACGGTCTTGATATATTGTATCGAATTGTGGAGATCAACCCTTTTCAAGATATTATCAGCATCAGTGACAAGCTGGATTGTTGCGAATATCTTGGCTGTGGATACTGTCTTGAAAACTACAACAAAAAACGTGTCTTGAAAAAACAAGGGATTCATGATCTTTTATACCTGATCGAGAATTTTGAAGGAATGCCTTGCGAGCATGCCCACAAGTTGCCACTGCCTTCCGTAGAGGATGAGTTTATTGATGAAGTACTCCCTGAAGATGAAGGGTAGCTTTCTTTTTATATTACTGAGTATAAATCTTCTTTTTGGTGAAGAGAGGGCATTTTATGAAGAAGAGTTTGATGCACGTAAGGAGGGGATTTTCCTTCCGGTTGACATTGATGGCAAAGAGTGTCTGTTCCTTTTTGACACCGGGGCAAGTTTTGTCGTCTTGGATAAACGTTTCCAACATCTCTTAGGCGACCCATTAAGCCTAAAAGAAGCAGAATCTCAGCTGGGTCTGAAGCTCTCTGAACAGGGTATTATCACGCCTAACGGTGAGATAGCCCTTGAACTCTACAAAGCGGTACCGCTAAAGCTCGGACGGTTTCAGATAGCGAACCGTTTTCCTTACCTCCTCGCCGACCTTAAACCCCTATGGCCTCTAAGCGGTGTAGAGTTTTGTGGTGTTCTTGGCAGTTCGTTTTTGCACCAGTTTCGTTGGGAGATCGACTTCAAAGAGGGAAGAATCAAAGGGTATATCGGTGTAGAACCTTATGAAGAAGACGAGAGTGATGCCATTCCTATTCATTGGAGCAGGGCCTTTATCCCACAACTGGAACTTGTCTTATATGACAGGAAACTTCTTTTTGATATCGATACAGGGGATATTGGAAGCGGACGGTTCAAAATAGAGAATTTGGACTTCTTGAAAGAGAATAACGCTCTTGCGTCGTCGCAGCAAAAAGAGGTATTTACTATCAGTGGAAGCTCTTATCACAAGGAGTTCCGTCTGAAAAACCTATACGTGAACGGACACCTATATTCCGGTACCGTTTTTCAAGAGTCGAAACAAAATGCCTTGGGAATGGGCTTTTTAAAACGCCATAAGGTCGTGTTGGATTTTCCCTTTGACAAGCTTTATCTCGAACATTATGAAGCGGATAAGAGCAGGGAAGAAGTGGACAAGTCAGGTATTCGTCTTGTTTTGCAGGACGGGAAAATTAAGATACATGAGATTATACCTCTTGCCGGTGCCATGACAAAAGGGCTCATGAGAGGTGATGAGATTGTCAGTATAAAGGGGGAAGAAAAGATCTCTCTTTATAAGGCTAGAGAACTGTTCAGGGGAGAGGCAGGCCGGAGATTCTCACTCGGAATAAGGCGGGATACGCTGATGATTGAAGTAGATATTGTCTTGGGAAAAGACCCTCTGCCTTCAGACTTATAGCCGCATGGATAGGTTGTCACTATGTATTGATAGTTATTTATGTTTTTAACAATTTTTTTACGTTAACTTAATATAGTTTTATTATGAATATATTCTATATTGACACACCGTCCATACAAAACTCTATTCGCATTGCATTGATGGAGCAGATGACAAATCACAGAATTCTTCTGATAGGCAATGAAGAGAAAGTGGTCGAAGAGTTTATCAAAAAACCTGCTGATATTGTCATATATGACCCTTCTGTCCCTGTCAGTTCAGATGTCGTACGGAAGCTTCTTCTTATTAATCCAAGACAGCAGTGTATATCACTTAGTGACTCTATAGCCTGTGCCGATCATGATGGGTGTGACAACTGTCTGGCCAACTATAATAAGAGAGCTGTTAAAAAAGACGAAGGGCTTCATTCCCTGCTCTATATGATAGACAACTTTAATGAATTGACGTGCGATTTTGCTTTTGACAAGCTTTACTCATCTATACCGTAGTCCCTTTTTCTTCTTGGGCACTTCTTCTAGCTAATTTTCAGACCACATACGTTAAGATATCACAACCATTTTAAGGATAGTCAATGCAATTTAGTGCTCCATTAAAAAGCAATAGTAAAAAGATCATGTTACTGGGTTCAGGTGAGCTTGGCAAAGAGGTGGCGATTGAAGCGCAACGTCTTGGTGTCGAAGTCATCGCAGTCGATAAGTATGAAGGAGCACCTGCACACCTTGTGGCTAACCGTGCTCATGTTGTGAACATGCAAGATGAAGAGGCTATCTTGGAGATTATCCGCCAAGAGAAGCCAGATTTTATTCTTCCTGAAGTTGAGGCTATCAGTATATCCGCACTTTTTGAGGCAGAAAAAGAGGGCTTTCATGTCATCCCGAATGCAGAGGCCGTCAATAAGACGATGAACCGCAAGAACATTCGCCAGTTCGCTGCAGAAGAGCTGGGGCTTAAGACAGGACCGTACCGTTTTGTCAAGACAAGAGAAGAGATGGAAGTCGCTGCCGGTGAGATGGGTTACCCGTGTGTTGTTAAACCGGTTATGTCTTCATCTGGACACGGTCAGAGTGTCATGCGTTCAGCGGCAGACCTTGATAATTCGTGGGAGATGGCGAAAGAGGCACGTGGTGATGCAAGTGAACTGATTGTTGAGGCGTTTATTGATTTTGATTATGAGATCACGATGCTCACGGCACGTAACGATAAAGAGACAGTGTTTTGTGAGCCTATCGGTCATCAGCAGCAGGACGGTGATTATATCTTCTCATGGCAGCCGATGCAGATGAGCCCTTTGGCGAAAGAGCGTGCCGAAGCAATCGCGAAGACGATTACAGACGGGCTTGGGGGCCGAGGTATCTTTGGTGTTGAGCTGTTTATCAAAGGGGATGAGGTCTATTTCTCCGAAGTAAGTCCACGTCCACATGATACGGGAATGGTCACGCTTATCACACAAAGTCAGAGTGAGTTTGCACTTCACCTTCGTGCAGTACTTGGTCTTCCTCTTGGATTTACATTCTATGGTGATGGAGCTTCGGCAGCGTTCAAGTCGACAAAAGATTCCTACGCTCCTGTAGTCGATGTCGACGACTCTCTTTTTTCTTCAAACTCTTTTGTACGGGTATTCGGGAAACCGGAATCGCATAAGGGGCGCCGAATGGCAGTAGCTTTGGTGTTTGACAAAGTCGATAAAGCACTTGAGCAGGCAAAACAACTGATCTCTAAGATAAAAGACGCCTGATGAAGATAGTACTACTTGACACCCTGACCTTTGGTGAGAGCGACTTAAGCAGCTTTGATGCACTCGGAGAGGTTACAGTATATAAGACGACTTCACCGGAACAGACCCTTGAGCGTATAAAAGACGCCGATGTTATTGTGACTAACAAGGTTGTTATCACTGCAGAGATGATGTCTCAATCTCCTCAGCTCAAGCTTATCTGTATTGCGGCAACAGGCATGAATAATGTTGACCTTGATGCGGCTGCTGAGAAGAAAATTGCTGTAAAAAATGTTGCCGGATATTCGACAGACTCTGTTATTCAGCACACCTTTTCCATGCTTTTTTATCTGATGGGGCATTCCCGTTATTACGACGAGTATGTCAAAGAGGGCTCGTGGCAGAAGTCTGAGGTCTTCACGCATATCGGAGAGCCGTTTTTTGAACTTAAAGGAAAAAAATGGGGTATCATCGGACTCGGAGAGATCGGAAGAGGAGTGGCAAAAATTGCTACGGCCTTTGGTGCAGAGGTCTCTTATTATTCGACTTCGGGTAAAAACGACAATGCAGAGTATAAGCGCGATACGATCTCGAATATACTCGAGCAGAGTGATGTCATCTCCATTCATGCGCCATTGAATAATGATACGCAAGACCTTGTAGCACACTCTGAGCTTCTGATGATGAAAGACGGTGCGATTCTGCTTAATCTCGGCCGAGGCGGGATTGTCAGTGAAGATGCTCTTTCATACATTATGGATGCGAAGCCGATCTATGTCGGTTTGGATGTCCTGGCAAAAGAACCGATGCAGAAGGATCACCCGTTGATGAATATCAAAGCGCAGGAGAGACTCTATATTACCCCTCATATTGCCTGGACCTCAGTGGAAGCGCGTCAACGACTTATTGCTTCTATTGTAGACAATATCAAAAGCATAGATGGATAACTTCAGTCCTTTGGGACTCTTCTTCTCTGCCTTCCTGGCAGCGACTATTTTCCCTTTCTCCTCTGAAGCCGCTTTGGTAGCGAGCTATGAACTCGGGATGAGTGCTGATAAGGCTCTTTTGTATGCTTCATTGGGTAACTGTCTGGCAGTCACACTTAATTTTTTACTGGGCCGATTGCTGTTTCGTATGATGAAAAAAAGGATCAAACGTTCAAGAACGGGAAGACGGGCTCTTCTACTCTCACATAAATACGGTTATTACTCCCTGATTCTTTCCCCGCTTCCCCTTATCGGAGATCCGATTACGATTGCAGCGGGTTTGGTACGGTTGAAATTTATTTGGTTTGTCTTAATCGCTTTTTCATTGCGTATTTTTAGATACTGGTTAATTCTTGCTATGCTAAGATAGAGTTATGAAACGGTTTTTTTCTCTTATTTTACTCTCTGTCGGCTTCTTTGTATTGGGTTGGTTTTCCCAGGCATATGTCTCTTTGGAAGTGATTTCTGAGTCTGTGACACAGCTTGAGAAGATCAAGGCCAAAAAGCAGCTTGATGTTGTTATTCTTAACTCTCCAACAGTATATTATATTGGTTCCGAGAGAGAGCTGGGTTATGAGTATGAACTCATATCAGCCTATGCCAAGCACATTGGCGTCGATCTGAACCTGAGTATTGTCAATACTATTGATGAAGCGATAGCGCGTAGCAAGGAAGGAATCGGTGACATTACCGTTGCGGGACTGAGTGTTACGCCGCAAAGAGAAAGAGAGTTTCGTTTTGGACCCAAATATTATTCTGTCCAGGAGCAGATGATCTGCCATAGAAGCATGTACCGACAGAAAAACTTTCCAAAAGACATGGAAGACCTCTCCGGTCTCAGGGTCGTTGTCGGCCAGAGTACTTCATATGAGCAGACATTAAAAGAGTTAGAAGAGGATTATCCTCAACTGACAGTAGAGTATGAAGCCGACTTGTCAACAGAGCAGTTATTGGAAAAAGTATGGAAACGTGAGATTGACTGCACGGTAGCTGATTCAAATGTCTTTGCGATCAACCAGCGTTATTATCCTGAACTGGCAATGGCTTTTGCTATAGGTGAAAGAAAGAATCTTGCCTGGATATTGCGCGATGGCGATGATTCATTGAAGAATGATCTATATCAGTGGATCAACGGATGTGAGCAGGCAGGAAAGATGACAGAGCTCAGAGACTTTTATTACTCCTATCAAAACATCTTTGATTATTATGATGTCAGTGTCTTTCATAAACGGATGAAAGCGCGTCTGCCGAAGTTTGAGAAATATTTTAGAGAAGCAGGAAAGAAGTATGACATCCCTTGGGTACTGTTGGCAGCTCAATCGTATCAGGAATCGCATTGGAATGCCAAGGCTAAAAGCTATACGGGCGTACGAGGAATGATGATGCTGACGCTTGAAACGGCCAAACATTTGGGTGTAGAAGACCGGATGGATCCAAAGCAGAGTATTTATGGGGGTGCGAAGTATATTGCCGAATTAGAGAAACGTTTTCCTGATGAAGTAAAAGGGATGAATCGCGTCGCTTTTGCTTTGGCTGCCTATAACGTAGGAATGGGCCATATGCATGATGCACAGACGCTGGCGAGACAGTTAAACAAGAACCCTTACTCATGGAGAGATATCAAAACTGTACTTCCCCTCCTCTCACAAAAAAAATATTACAAACAACTCAAGTATGGCTATGCACGGGGAAGTGAACCCGTACAATATGTCAATGCAATACAACAATATGCTCGGATTATCAATAAGAAATACAAGCAATAGTATTTGCCGTATAACTTAAAAGCATAGACTGTTTTTTGCACTTAAGTTGCAATGGGATAAAATTTCAATAATAACTTAATGAAGGTCAAGTATGACAGATGTATTAGTAATTGGTTCTGGCGGGGCAGGCCTTGTCGCAGCGATTGCCGCAAAAGAATCAGGTGCAAGTGTTAAAGTCGTCGGAAAATCTTTTCCAACGCGATCACAGACCTCAATGGCACAAGGCGGTATTAATGCGGCAATGGCTAATGTAGACGCTGACAGTGTGGAAGCACATATTTCAGATACATTGAAGTCAGCTCAGGGGCTGGCGGATGAGAATGCGGTCCGTAAACTCTGTGAAGAGGCAATTGAGAGTATTGAGTGGCTGGACAGGATCGGTCTGCCATTCTCCCGTACGAAAGAGGGTGAAATAGCGCAGCGCCGTTTAGGCGGGGCCTCGGGAATCCGTGCCTGTTATGCCCAGGACTACACGGGACTGAAGATACTTCATACGCTTTATGACCAAGCCTCGAAGATGGGAATAGAGTTTGTCAATGAGCATTTTGTACTTAACTATGTTGTCGAGGGCAAAAACAGTGAGAGACCCCATGTCAGCGGGGCGACCTTTCTTGATATCAAAACGGGCGAGGTGGTGCAGATAGATGCCAAATCTGTCATTGTTGCGACGGGAGGTTATTCCCAGCTTTATCATGGGTTTACGACAAACTCAAGTGCGTCAACGGGAGACGGAGCAGCAGCAGCTATGCGTGCAGGTGCACGTCTTTCGGACATGGAATTTGTACAGTTCCACCCTACAGCACTGAAAAACTCGGCCATTTTGATCTCTGAATCAGCACGCGGTGCAGGCGGTCACCTTTTAGATGCCAACAAGGAACGCTTTACCGATGAACTGGCTCCGCGTGATGTCGTTGCCCGTGCGATAAACGATGAGATCGCAAAAGGGGGTGAGGTCTATCTGGATATACGTCATCTTGGTGAAGAACTTATCGATCATGAACTTCCTCAGGAACGCAAACTCGCTATTACATATGAGGGTGTCGACCCGGTCGTCGACCTTATCCCTATCAAGCCTGTGGCACATTATACGATGGGTGGGATTGATGTGGATGCGGATTCTATGTCCTGTATCAACGGATTATATGCGGCGGGTGAAGCTGCCAACCATAAAGTACACGGCGCAAACCGTTTGGGGGGAAACTCCCTTTTGGAACTGATCGTCTTTGGTCGCCAAGCCGGTCGAAACGCAAGTGCTTATGCCAAGGCGAATGAGATTACCGGAACGAATACACAGCAGTTAGAGGATGATATAAACCTTATATCCGAGATAAAAAGTTACTCCAGTGAGATAAGTTTTTATGAAAAACGGGATCTTTTGGGGGAGATGTTCTATTTAGGTGCAGGGATAAAACGAACAGACTCAGGCCTTCAGGACCTACTTGAAGGGGTGCGTGCAATCGAAAAAGAGATACCGAAAATGGGAGTTGTAGACAAGAGTAAGGCCTACAACACCAACCTGGTTGAGTTCATCGAGTTTTTGAATATCATAGAGTTATCGGAAGTCTTGCTTGTAGGTGCTATCAAGCGTGAGGAAAGTCGTGGTGCTCATTATAGAGAAGATGTTCCAAAGAAGAATGATGAACTTTTTGCGGCACATACCTTAGCATGGAAAGAGGAGGATGCCTTATGTATAGATTATGTGAGTTGAGGATGAACAGCGGACGAAAGACAGATATTATTGATGAAGAGATCGAAGATTATGACGATGTCGAAGAGAGGCAAGAGTATTTTGATGATGAGTGGGAAGATGAGGAGTTTGACGATGACGAGCCTTATGAAAGAGAATATTGTGACTAAAAAGAGGCTACGATGAAGATAAATGTCAAACGGTACCTGAGTGAACCGGAAGTTACCGAGGAAGTTATCGGATATGAGATCCCACATGAGAACCTTACACTTCTTGAGGCCTTGAATTATATCAAGACAAAAATAGATCCTACGCTCAGTTTCAGTGCCGGATGTCGTTCTGAGGTCTGTGGTTCATGTGCAGTGCGTGTCAACGGTACTGAGGAATTGGCCTGTGGGTACAAACTCAGTGATGGGGACGTGATAGAACCGCTTAGTAATCTTCCTGTACTTCGTGACTTGATCGTCGATGTCGATAAGATGATGCAGTATAATCTCAAAGCAAAAGCGTGGAGCAGTGAAAACAGCACCAATATCAATGTCACACCGCAGCAGGCCGAGGCCAATGAAGTACAAAGCGACTGTATTCTTTGCGGGGCATGTTTCTCAGCCTGTCCTGTCTATGCTGTGAATGAAGCGTTTATCGGTCCTTTTGCACTGACACGCTCATGGCGGTATGTCACAGATGTCAGGGAGCAGGATGTACAGGAGAAGATCGAAGCAGTCCAGACAAACGGTATCTGGGACTGCACGCTTTGTAACGAGTGTGTCCCGGTATGTCCGCAGGGTATCGCTCCGAAGCAGGATATCGCCATGTTAAGGAACAAAAGCGGGATCATGGGATTTATGGACCCGAATTTTGGAGGCGGAATGAGTTTCGGGTCACCGTCATTTGACGGTACACCTGACTTCAGTGGTGGGTTTTAAGGCAATGGAGAAAATTATTCTTTAAGAATTATAAACGGGTAATAGTGGTGCTTTTTTTCATTTAATGGTGCATAATCCAGGTGCCCTTCCGCACGCTTTGTCCCAAACTTCCAGGCATGCTGATCGCGCCAATCTGACATCCTTCCTCCGTAGAATCCTGCCCACTCGGTAAATCGTAGCTTGCCATCAAGGTTAAAACGTGCACGTACTGTCCAAAAATACTTTCCACCTGGAGAGAGTGCTTTTTCAAGTCTATGTTCATTTTTTATCACTCCTTCTTTCGCATATACCAATCGACCCTCATATTCGTAAATTTCAAGGTCATAAACAACATTGCTGAACCTTTCTGGGGGCATTTGATCATAGTCCCATGGAAAAGGTTCCCACTTAAGTAAAGGTTTTTGTTCCTTGATCGGGATATACCTTCTGGAGGAACCATTGACACGCTCATATTCCTTGAAGGATATCTCTCTCATATCTGGCGTAGCAAAGATAGGCTTTGGATGATATGCATTAAGGACATAGTAGGGAGCTTCTCTTTTAGTTGTGTCTTTGGAGATATCTGCTGGAAGTATCGGATAATATAGGAACAGATGTTCATCAATATGATTAAGAGCCATCTCTTTGAGCAAGGTGTCGCATTCATCTCTTAGACGTTTGAAATCAT
>JBFEWG010000092.1:0-8119 GCA_041546465.1 Sulfurimonadaceae bacterium | reverse complement strand
GTCAACATCATCTACTTCCTGAAGACTGCCATCAACGAACAGCGTAAATCCCGCGGGGAAGAGGAACTGAGCTCTCCTGATTTCATGAAGGCACTGCAAGAGAAGATGGCTTTTTTGGATATGGATAAAAGTATTCTCCAACGCTCAGTCAATGTCGGTTTTTCAGGCGGAGAAAAAAAGAAAAGTGAAATCTTGCAGATGATGATGCTCTCACCAAAACTTATCCTACTTGATGAGATCGATTCTGGCCTGGACATCGATGCACTAAAGAGTGTTGCCAAAGGTATCAACGCTCTGCGTAACGAAGAGACTGCCATGATCATTGTCACCCATTACAACCGTCTTTTGGAGTATGTCAAACCTGATTTTGTCCATATCCTCGATCATGGAAAGATCGTAAAGACAGCCGATGCCTCTTTGGCCAAACAGCTGGAAGAGAAAGGATACGAAGATGTTCTTGAGACTTCGTGATATACTTGAGCAATCAAAATTCTTTCACCATATTCCTTCCAAAAAAGCTGAAAAATGGCGTTTCTCTTCACTGCACACGCTTTTAGACAGAGAATACAAAAAAGGTTCCACGGATACAGAAGAGATCTCTTCCATACCTGCAGACAGACATTGGATTCATATCAGAAACGGGCAGCTTCTAAAGCACACCCTACCTGCTAGTGTGCATATTCGACAACATCCCCTAGGCCATGATATAGAAGAAAATCCTTTTGCTTGCCTCGCCTCCAATGAAGCCCCCTCGCCACTGGAGTTGATATGCCATGAAGATATTGAACTGTCTCTGTATTGCTGCTACTCCGCTGAGAGTTTCTTGTCTTCAAGTATCAATATCCTGTTGAAGGAGAATGTCAAAGCGAAGATATATATCAGCTATGAGGGTGCTTCAAACAGCTTTGTCACCCACTCGAGCCATATCCAGCTGCAGGCTTTTTCCAGACTCCATCTGACACAAAGTCAAAACCTTGCGTCGGATGCTATCTTCATCACCCAAAACAGCCATCATCTTCAAGAGAACAGTTACCTGAAATCCTTTTCACTGCTCTACGGAGGCGAGTACCTGCATGACTTTCAACATATCGATCTGCATTACAAGAGTAAAGCAGAAGTCTCTTCACTTCTGCTAGCCAATCAACAGCAACGACAGATATTCTCCTGTGATATCGAGCACCTTTCGGACTGTTCCACAAGCAGAGTCCTTTCCAAACAGGTCCTGCATGACAGCAGTACCTGCGTCTTTGATGCAAATACAGCCATCCATTCCAATACAAGGATGAGCGAGGCGAGACAGGCAAGCCGTGCCCTTCTTCTCGACGACAGTGCGCAGATCCACAGTAAACCACACCTTGAGATCTACAGCGATGACCTGAAGGCCTCTCACGGATCAACAGTAGGCGAATTGGACAGTGAAGCCATAGGCTACCTCATTTCACGGGGAATTCCTGAAACAAAAGCAAGGGAGATACTTATTGCTGCCTTTGTGAATGAGGCAATCGAAAAAATCGACGAACCGGACTTTAAAAGCCGTATACTATCTGTCATGGGAGATGATTATGCACAGCAATCCCTATAGATCAGACTTTCCTTTTTTTCAAAACACGCAGATCATCTATCTTGACAATGCAGCTACAACGCAGAAACCCACACATATGCTTGAACAGATGAATGCATACTATACCTCGTACTGTGCGAATACACATCGGGGCTCGCACGACCTGGGAAACAAAGCCACTATGGAGTATGAGGATGCCCGTAAACAGATTGCCGGTTTTATCGGTGCTGATGCTGATGAACTGATCTTTACCCGCGGAACAACAGAGGCTATCAACCTTGTCGCTTCATCCTATGTAAAAGATCATTTCACCACCGTCATCATCAGCCACTTGGAGCACCATTCCAATATCCTTCCCTGGCAGTTAAACGGCTTTACACACCAACACGGGCTTGAAGTGATACCGATGGACAAGGATTTGAACATCGACCTTGAAGGCTATGAAGAGCTTTTAAAAAGACATCCCAAAAGTTTTGTCTCCATTACTCATATCGCCAACACCTTCGGCATCATCAACCCTGTCAAGGAGCTTATTGATATCGCACATAAATATGCCTGTGAAATCATGATAGACGGAGCCCAGGCTTTGGCTCATCTTCCCATCGATGTCAAAGCTCTCGATGCTGATTTCTATGCCATTTCAGCCCATAAAGCCTATGGACCAACCGGAGTCGGTGCCCTTTATGGAAAATATGAACTTTTGGACAAGATGAGGCCCTATCAAGGCGGCGGGAGTATGATAGATGATGTCAGTTTCGAGAAATCGACCTTCCTAGCACCGCCGTTTAGATTTGAAGCCGGGACACAGGCAATCGCAGAGGTCATCGGTTTTAGAGCAGCTCTTGAGTACCTTCATACGATCAAGAATATTCAAGAGCACGACACGGACCTTATCCGATATGCCAAAGAGCATCTCAAAGGGATTGATGGTGTAATACTCTACACAGATGCCGATAATGTCTCGGGAAATATCAGTTTCAATATCCAGGGCATCCATCACGACGATATCGGTATCTTACTGAGCAAACAGAACATCATGCTGCGCACAGGACACCATTGTGCCCTTCCTGTTATGAAGACGCTCAATATCGAAGGCACCGTACGGTTGAGTTTTGCACTCTATAACACCAAAGAGGATATTGACATCTGTATCGAAGCGCTAAAGAGAGCGATCAAGGTTTTACGATGAGTATTATGGACGAGATACAAAACATCAGCGATGAGCTGCAGCTCTTTGATGATGTTATGGACAAGTATGAATACATCATCGAACTGGGCAAACAGCTTAATCCCCTTGATGAAGAGTTCAAAAATGAGCTTTACCGCGTGCAGGGATGTCAATCAAAGGTCTGGCTGCATCCCTATGAAGATAAGGGGCTTCTCTACTTTGAAGCAGACTCGGACGCGCTTATCGTCAAAGGATTGGTGAGGATATTGATCCGTATCTATTCCGCTCATACACCCCAGGAGATATTGAAAACAGATACCGCTGAACTTAAACAGCTGGGTCTGGGCGAGATCATCTCCTCCGGACGTCAAAACGGTATCGCTTCGATGTTAAAACGTATCTACAGCTTTGCCAGGGAGGTTCAGCATGCCTGATGAAGAAGAGTTGAGAAAGAAAGTCATAGCACTGCTTGAGATGATCTATGATCCGGAAATACCGGTCAATATCTACCGTCTTGGGCTCATCTATAAGATCGAGTTTGAGCATGTCGGTACACACATAAAATGCAATATAGAGATGACGCTCACCTCACCGGCCTGTCCTGTTGCCGAGAGTCTTGTCGAACAGGTCTACAATATCGCGTACATACTCGAAGAGATCGACGAGATGAACGTCGATGTCGTTTTTGATCCTCCATGGAGTCCTGATCAGATGAGCTATGAAGCAAAATTAGAATTAGGACTTCTCTAAAGTCTTATTCTAATTTCTTTAGAAAGCTGGAACTAGGGTTTTTATAAACACTCGAGCTTGAGTAATCATTATCCTATCTGCTATACTAAATGTATGAACCGACTCTTTCTTGCTATGCCGGCGACACTGTTTGAATATCAAAGTATTCATGATGAATTCAGTTCAACCGTTCAAGGTAAATGGGTACAAGAACAAAACCTTCATCTTACCCTGCAGTTTTTTGGAAACACTTTTGAGAAAGATTACTTGGTTGAAAGACTCTCATCACTTGAATTTCACCCGGAAGCTTCTGCTATCAAAGGTCTTGCACTGCTTAATCAAGACCGAATTCTTTATGCACAAGTTGAAAACCCTTCACTCGAAGAGGTTTACACCCAGATACAAGAGACCTTTGGACTCTATGATGAACAAGAGTTCATCCCTCACATCACACTGATGCGCATCAAAAGGATCCTGGACAAAAAGCTTCTCGATGAAAAGATAAAGCAGTATGAAGAAAGACCTGTCGGCATACTACACCCGAACATAGAGCTCATACAAAGCACCTTGACACCCAAAGGTGCACAATACACCCTATTAAAGAGATTCACTGCATAAGAGCTACAAAATCAGAGCCGACATATAACCGACCACTCGGGTATCATCAGAACTGGCATCATACGAAGTCCTATAATCGACCAACTGGCTTTGCAGTCCAATTTTTCTGGCCGTATCAAGCATTGCCTTGACACCGATCATACCGCAAGCCTCACATCCGGAGTTTAACGTTGAAAGATCCATGGTCTCAACCGCTCTCAGGCAGATGCTGTCGAGCTTATTCGCATCCTCAAGGGTGTAGAAGTGACTCAAATCCGTGCTGATGACCACAAAATTTTCTTCATCCGACAGGGCTTCCTCGATGATCGGTACAAGCGAACTGTAGTCAATATCCCCATAGACGATCTCTACCAGCTCTATATCATCAAAATAGTGTTGGATGAAAGGCACTTGTACTTCCGTCGAATGTTCGGCATGTGCAGTCGGTTCAAATGACAAAGACACATACCTGTCGATAAGTTCCTGCGAGTATGCTTTGTCTATCTTCAGATCACCGCAAGGCGAACTATAGCTGTCATACAGTGCAACACTGGCTCCATTGAGATAGACACGATGACTCGGACCGATGACAACCACCCGCTTGATCCGCTCTGTATCAATCAGCCGGTAAGCCGCATTCGCTGTAAAACCGCTGTAAACATACCCGGCATGCGGGGAGATGACCGCTCTTGCACCAACCTTGTGTGGCGGGATCTTGATTGCCTCATTAAAGGTATCTATATAACGATTGATCTCACTGCACTCTGCGGGATAGAAAGTCCCAGCTACACTCATATTACGGCTACTCATCAAAGACTCCTGCTATGCTCGTGCCGCACTGAGGACAGTGTGCACCTTTGAGATGGTTGGTGGTATGTCTAAAATAATCCCTCTCGATCACGACACTATCACATGATGGACAGCGTGTCGGGGTATCGTAAGCCACATTACCGATGTAGACATACCTGAGTCCATGACTTTTACCGATATCATAAGCTTTTTTCAATATCTCGATCGATGTGGCCGGGAGCTCCAATTCTTTATAATCGGGATGAAAAGCCGTAACATGCCAGGGGACATCAACACCCAGTTCATCGGCAATAAAGGAAGCGATCTGATCCAACTCTTCAACAGAATCGTTTTGTGTCGGTACGATCAGTGTCGTGATCTCTATCCATATACCGTTTCTGACAAAGTGCTTGAGGTTCTCAAGTATCTTCTCAAGATTACCACCCAAAGCCCTCTTATAGTACTTCGCATCAAAGGACTTCAGATCGATATTCGCCGCATCGATAATACCTTTCATATCATCGATCACCTCAGCCGATTCATATCCATTACTGACATAGACATTTTTAAGCCCACGTTTCTTTGCCTCCAAAGCTATATCCCTCGCATAAGGATAAAAGATGGTCGGTTCATTGTAGGTATAAGCGACGGACTTGCATTCGTGGGCGACGGCAAGGTCTGCGATCATCTCAGGTGAATAGTAGCGAGACTTGTCGATATTTGACGTCTGTGATATCGTCCAGTTCTGACAGAAAGAGCAGTGAAAATTACATCCCACTGTCCCAAGTGAAAAAGACTTGGAACCGGGAAGAAAGTGATAAAGCGGCTTTTTCTCTATAGGGTCAACATTGATGGCAGATGGATATCCATAGACAAGACATTCAATCTTGCCACCTACGTTCTTATTTACCCCGCATATACCTGTCTTGCCTTCTTTGATCTTGCAGTAATGTTGACAAAGCGTACAGACCATTTTGTCGCTGGTCTCTTTGTAGGGTCTATAAAAGCTCATGACTCACCTCTCCCCCTCTTTTATCTTCTCGACCTGATACAGATGGATCTGCGGGTGGGACTCAAGACAGCTGTGAAGCAGTCCTGCTTTGAGACATAGATGTTCAAAAAAGAGATCGAAATCCGGCAACTCATCCCAGACCTGGGGCAAGAAAGTCGCCTGGTTGTTCCCATGCCTGAGGATCACACCATCCACGCCGACACGGACTTTGGACTTCAGGTCCTCTAAGTCACGGTATTCCAACAGCTCTGGAGTACTCAATAATGAGACCTCTATCTGTGTCCTGGAGAGTTCTTCTTCTTTCAATGGCATAAACCGGGGGTCTCTAAAGGCAGCCGACTGGGCATTTTCGATAATATCATCCAGCAGACTTCTATGAGCGATGATCGAACCGATACAACCGCGAAGCTGACCATCCTGCGTCAATGTCACAAAGGACGCACCCGATTCATTCAGTTCAGGATACTCCTCAAGTACCGATGCCGTATCCACATGTCCGTCAAGAAAACGACTTTTGATCGAAGCCCTGGCTAGACTCAGTAAAACCTCTTTCATAATGCACCTCGATAAATACATTATATAACTTTCATAGCTATATTTCAATATAATCCAAAAACTGGTTTTAGGAGTAAGCATGAGAATAGCAATAGTCGGGTTAGGTGGTGTCGGTGCCTATATCGGTGCAAAGCTCTGCGCATTGAAAGAGGAACATGAGATCATTTTCATTGCCAGGGGCGAACATCTAAGAGCCATCCAAAACAACGGTCTGCGTCTTGTCGAGGTTGATCAAGAAGAGACCTACCATCCCAGTGCCGCTGTTGAAAACACAAATGACCATCTCGACATCGTCTTCCTGTGCACAAAGACCTACCATGCCAAAGAGGCTCTTGCAGGGCTTGGCAGTGCCGTTACGCAAAAGACACTTGTTATCCCTGTTGCCAATGGCGTCAATAGCAAAGAAGAGCTGGAAAAAATAACAGATGCCAATGTGACAGAGGCCTGTGTCTATATCGTCTCTCACAAAGTCGATGCCGGAATTATCAAAAAATCGACAGACACTTTTTTACTGATATTGAGCGAAGATGTGAAAGAGCTGCTCGGGCCTCTTGTTAATATCGCAGGCCTACGTTGCAAGTTCTCCGATGACATCAAAAAAGAGTTATGGAAAAAGTTCCTCTTTATCTCTGCGATGGGAAGCCTTACCTCTTATCATCAAGTCGGTATGGGCACCATATATAAAAAGCACCATGACGAACTGCAGTCTGTCCTGAACGAGATCTTTTCAGTTGCCAAGGCCGAAGGAGTCAATATCGACACCAAAGAGTTGGACAAGGCACTGCATATGTCTTCTAAACTTCCCGACGATGCACCCACCTCTCTTTGGCTTGATATACAGAAAAAAGGGCTTAACGAACTGGAAACACTCTGCGGATATATTGTCAAAAAAGCGAAAGAGCATCATATTAAAACGCCTATTATGGACAAGGTCTATGACAAACTCCACTCTTGAGTACTATGAGGAGCATGCCGAGCAGTTTATTCATGACACTCTGAACAAAGATATGAGTACCTGCTACGAAGCCTTTGAGAAATATCTTCATCCCAATGCGCACATCCTTGATGCTGGCTGCGGTTCAGGAAGAGATTCCCTTTATTTCAAAAGCAGAGGATTTCAATGCAGCGCCTTTGACATCTCTTTCAAGATGTCTACCTTTGCAAGTGCACTGCTTGGTCAAGAAGTGCTGCAACTCTCTTTTGATGAGCTTCACTTTCAAGATGAGTTTGATGCCATCTGGGCATCCGCTTCTCTCCTGCATGTTCCAAAAGAGAAAATGCCCTCAGTGATGAAAAAACTGAGTCGAGCACTTAGACCCGGAGGTGTGATCTATGCTTCATTCAAACATGGGGATTCGGAGTCTATGAGAGGAAAACGGTTTTTTAATGCATACACGCAAAAAAGTTTTAATGACCTGATTGAGCCGACACCATTTCGGCTAGAAAAGAGTTTTCTTTTGGAGGATACCCGCCCTGAAAGAAAAGGCGAGTTCTGGTTAAACTGTATCTGTGTTAACGATAAATAAATGCTGAGTAATATCCGTCTTTATTGGCATAATCCGTCATGTTGAACTTTGCCCCTACATGTTCGGCCCAATGTTCCAACACACAATATTCCACTTCCCAGTCTTCGGAGAATCTGTGCTCTACACATTTGCGCTGGCGGTTCCAGTCAAGATTGACCTCGTCTTGATTTACATCATGAAGC
>JBFEWG010000189.1:0-1868 GCA_041546465.1 Sulfurimonadaceae bacterium | reverse complement strand
AATATATCTAAGCTCCCATTATACGATATCTCGATAAAATTCCGAGTAACATTGCATCAAAAAAATCGACTTAAAATTGCAAACAACTATCAAGGTAACAAGAATGAAAGTATTAGCAGGTATCCAACCCTCAGGTGATCTACATATCGGAAACTATTTCGGTTCTATCAAGAAGATGATCGAGCGACAGGACAATGATAATGTATATGCCTTTATTGCCAACTACCACGCTATGACAACCGTCAGTGACGGAGCTCGTCTATCCGAACTGACCATGCAGGCGGCCACTGATTTCTTAGCCCTGGGGATCAATCCCGAAAAGACCATGTTTTGGGTACAGTCTGATGTCAAAGAGGTACTTGAACTCTATTGGGTACTGTCACAGTTCACACCGATGGGATTCTTGGAGCGTGCCCACTCTTACAAAGACAAGGTCGCCAAAGGGATCAATGCCAACCACTCCCTTTTCTCCTATCCGGTTCTGATGGCAGCCGATATCCTTCTTTTTGATTCTGAAGTGATCCCTGTCGGGAAAGACCAGATACAGCATGTCGAGATCGCAAGGGATATGGCGATCCGTTTCAACAATGAGTATGGTGATATCTTTCACCTGCCTGAGCACCAGGTCGATGACGAAGTCGCTACAGTACCGGGAATCGACGGGGCAAAGATGTCAAAGTCCTATGGCAATACAATCAATATCTTCGGTGAGGAGAAGAAAATCCAGAAGGTGATCAAAAAGATCGTCACAGATACAACACCACTCGAAGAGCCTAAAGAGTATGAGAGCTGTAATATCTATGCCATTGCCAAACTCTTTTTGGACAAGAACGGTCTTGAAGCCTTTGAAGAACGGTATCGAACCCCGGGTGAGGGATATGGACACTTTAAACTCTATCTTCACGATGTGATGTGGGAGTACTTCAGACCTTACCGTGAAAAACGAGAATATTATGCTTCACATCAAGACGAGGTACGTGATATCCTTAAAACCGGAGCGGACAAAGCACGTAATATCGCTGCGGAAAAAATGGAGATCATCCGCTCCAAGACCGGTATAGCTTATTAAATTATAAAACTATGAGCCTTGGCTCATACTCCCCCTCTTCCCTAATCTTTTTCCAGTAGAATTGCAAAAATTTTAATATGAAAAGGTTAATAATGTATCAAGTAAGCGTACCTCAACAGTGTGGCTGTTTCAGAAGAAGCGGAAGAGAAGCTTCATCAAGCTTTGAGAGTAAAGACGAAGCATTGCTTCATGCACAGGAACTGGCACATGAGATGAATGAAGAGTTTTGTCAAAAACATAGTTTTAATGTAGTAGAAGACGGCGATCAATTTGTCGTTCTAATGGGTGCAGGCCGTCGTTAAAAAACATTTCCCTACCTTGCAACCAGCTAAGTAACTCAAGCAGTTTTTAGCGGTGCAGGTCCAACCAGACCATAAGGCCTTTTTGAGCATGAAGTCGGTTTTCGGCCTCTTCAAAAATAAGGCTTCGTGGCCCTTCAAGAAGTTCTTCACTCACTTCCTGTCCGCGATAAGCAGGCAGACAGTGCAAAAAGACAGCATTCTCTTGCGCCAGATCCATCATCGTGTCATCGACCATATAACCGGCAAAAGCTTTTGCTCTTTCCTCTTTTTCGTCTTCCTGTCCCATCGATGCCCACGTATCTGTTGTGATGATAGTTGCACCCTTAGCGGCTTCGTTAGGATCGTTCGTCACAACTATTTTTCCGCCACTCTCTTTACAGAAGTCCAATGCGTCATTCATGACTGTTTCATCGACTTCATACCCCTTTGGTGTTGCAATACGCAGTTCGAACCCAAGCTTGGAAGCCAACATCATCCAGGAGTGTGTCATATTGTTT
>JBFEWG010000146.1:0-4565 GCA_041546465.1 Sulfurimonadaceae bacterium | reverse complement strand
CAACATGCTGTCAAGATCTTCCAAGTAGACTTCATCATTGCTATCCAATAGCATTGTAACTTTGTCATGAAGCCATAGCATATGCTCATTGCTGATCTCTTTGGGCATAGAGAGTATGAGTGAGGCCCCACTCATCTTTATAGCAATAATACTGACAAGCATCTCGACAAGGTTGTTACTCTCTTCAAGACGCAGAAGTATACTTTTAATTGGAAGATATCGGATAATATTGCTTTCACCGCGTACATTCACATAATCATGTTCTTGCAGAAACTCGTCATAGAGGAAAGAGGCAAAATGTGATGCGATGCGTATGGCATCGTTAAGTGTCTGTGTAAAGAAACGTTCTCCGTCAAGGAGAGCTGTCAGGCGTTCAACCTGGACATGTTTAGCACTCTTTAGAAGCAATGCACCGGTTGAACTGATGTCCATAAACTGGGCAACGTAATTAAGCCCTCCTGCTTTTCGTCCGCTTCCTATGGCTGATTTTCCCATGCCTCCAAAGGGCTGCCTTAGTACAATGGCTCCTGTGGTCATACGGTTGATGTAAAGGTTTCCTGCTTTTAATTTTTCCTGCCAAATCAGTTGTTCCCTTTTATCCAGGGACTCAATGCCTGAGGTAAGGCCATAGCCAGTCACATTGACAAGTGTGATCGCTTCATCTAAAGATTCTGCTTTCAAGACACTGAGTATCGGACCAAAAAGTTCGTTCATATGACAAAAATCACCGGCCTGGGTTCCATAACGGATAGCAGGTTTAAGCATATACGGGTTTTCTTCCGCAAGGCTTGGTTCAAGAACCCATTTCTCTTTGTTGTCAAGGTGATGAATTGCTTTATCCAAATTACCCTGTGGCAGGTCGGAGAGTGTACCGATACGGTTTTTGAAATCCCATACTGAACCGACTTCAAGTGAGGAAGCGACATCGACGAGATTATCGATGAAGCCGGTATCTTCATAAAGTTCTTTTTCAAGGATAAGTAAGGAGGTGGCTGAACACTTTTGACCCGAGTTATTGAAAGCGGATGCGACAACATTTTTAACGGCCTGATCTTTGTCTGCAAGTGAGGTGACAATGGTTGCATCTTTTCCTCCTGTCTCGGCGCTTAGATGCAGGTCAGGCTTGATTTTGAGCATTTCGTAGGCAGTCTGCTCTCCGCCGGTAAAGATAAGAAAATCGATCCTGTTGTCGGGAACAAGAACTTCACCAGCCAACTTCCCTGGGGTGGGAATGAATTGAAGTGTCTTTTTACTGACACCTGCAGCCCAAAAACATTCACACATCATATAAGCACAAAGTACCGCATTGGAAGCCGGTTTGATCAGCACAGTGTTTCCTGCAGCCAGACTTGCAGCAACACCTCCTGTTGGGATTGCTACGGGAAAGTTCCACGGAGAAACGACCAAGCCAACTCCTTTGCCCACGGTATTGATTCCGGTATAACTATTGATTTGTCGTACACTATACGGGTAAAAGTTACAAAAATCAATAGCCTCACTGACTTCTACATCAGTCTCGGTAAACACCTTTCCGACTTCTGCAGCAGCGATACCGATAAGATCTCCTCTGCGTTTTTCAAGTTCGACACCTACTTTCATCAGGATCTCCTGACGTTGACTCAGGCTTGTCTCTCTCCATCCGTCAGGATCCAAGGCAGCTACATTGACAGCCTGTTGCAGCTGTGAGGCATCCGCATTGGTGTAGGAACCCACCTTGATGTTTTCGTGATATTGAGACTTGTCGATAACAACAACGGGGTCACCCTCTTGTAAGTGTTGTCCATCAATGACAGGTACGGCATGGTACCCTCCCTGTTTGGCAATGTTTTTCCATTTGTCACGTACTTTTTCTGCCCAGTTACGATTTTGTGCAAGTGAAAAATCTGTATCGGCTACATTACTAAACCGGTAGTGTTCTACATCGATTTTCTGGGGATTGGGAACTTTGTTACGGTCCTGTGTTCTAAAAGGTGCCTGTGAGATAAAAGGAATGGCTTCAATCGATTTGTCATAGCTTTGCAATAACTTATCCCATTCGGATGTTCCTACATTTAAACCGAAACTGTAGCGCAAGAAGTTTTGATCGGCTGTATTCTCATCAAATCGGCGCACCAGGTAGGCGATGGCATTGGTAAATGTCTTGGCACTGGCAATAGGAGCATACAAGATTACATTGATTCCTTGGGCCTTGAGGAGCTTGTAGGCAGTCTCGCTCATCCCTTCAAGCATCTCGGCAGTATAATATTGTTCGACGTTACGTGACTTGGCAAGAATGTTTGCCAGAGCATGATCAAAGAGGTTGTGAGAAGCGATACCGACATGAACATAAGGGGCAACATCAGGATCAAGCAAAAAGTCCATGGCAAGTTTATAGTTGGCATCACTGTACTCTTTTTTTAAGTAGGTCACACACTCCCAGTGCCGTAAACTTGCTTCGGTGAGTTCCATTTCTTGATTGGCACCTTTAACAAGCCGGACCTTGATAGGGGCACCCCCATTTTCAACACGTGCCTTTGCCCATTGAGCAAGTTTTTTGAGTTCATTCAGGGTGTCGGGAAGATAGGTCTGTAGGACAATACCTGCATGCAGCGAATGAAACTCACTCTGCTCGAGTGTCTCTTTGAAGGCATCAAGAGTTAGATGGAGGTCACGGTACTCTTCCATATCCAGATTGACAAACTTTGCCTGCTTAAGGCCTGACGTGTCTGTAAAAGAGTACTCTATTGCTGTGCGATAGATCTCACTTAGACGTTCCTTGAGCTGTGTCACTGTCCACTCATGTGCCAATGGATTGATCTGAGAGAATATAGTCGAAATTTTGATGGAGATATAGTCGATATCCGGATTGCGCAAGGCCTGTTTATACTTCTCAATTCGTTCATGGGCTTCGTTCTCTCCCAGAACCACTTCACCGATCAGGTTGATATTGACCCTTGTACCTTCAGCCCGTCGCATCTGCAAATGGTTACGGAGAGCTGAAGATTCGCCTTTGATGACAATACGGCTGATATCATTGCGTAGATAGTTGACAAACATAGGGACAGAGAGTTGCGGTATCCACATGCCGGCAGAGCGGAATAGGGCGATAAGAAGTGTTTCCAGATTAGTGAAGATGTTAGTACCTTCATACTGTTCAAATACGTATTCGATCTGCTCAGCTATACGTTTGGGGTTGTTAGATCGGAAACTTTGATCCAATAGCTCAATTAAAAAGACCTTGTTAAGGGGGTCCTTGAGCATGTTGACCATCATTTTGTGGAATTTTTTTTCGGCAGGCTCTCGGTTTTGTGAGATCTCTTGTTGCCACTGTGTTGCAAGGGACTTGGCGTCTTCGAATTCAAGTGGAGATATTTTCATCTACAAAACTCCTTTGATATACAAAAGATGGTTGTAGCAGTAATAAGAAAAAATTGCCTTGTTCTTTTGTGATATATACATATGCCGCTTATACTAACAAGCTAAAACTTGATGCTTGCTTTAGATGGAAAGATATTTCAGGATTTGTCAATATGTGTGTAATGATAAAAATATTTATAATTAAAAGTAATAGTTTAAAAAGAGCGGGTTTTCTGGACAGATGCGTAATAGAGTAAAGGATTGTTATAAAAAGGGAAGCAAGGCGATCAGCCTTACTTGATTAAGCGAAATTGACTTCGCTGACGTGGTGTTGCAGACCAAGCTCTTTTCCGTCGATACCAAAGGCAAGACCGATCATCTGCTGCATGTGCAGAACCGGAAGTTTTACATCACGACCGATTGCTTTGGATGCATGTTCGTATTGAGTATCAAGCTTAAGGTGACACAGTGGACAAGGTGTGACCATCCAGTCTGCATTGTTGTCCATAGCTCCCATAAGTGCGTTACCTGTAAGCGTTGCTGCTGTGTGTGGAGCTTGAAGCTCTGCATGAAAACCACAGCATTTGTTTTTCTCATCATAATCAACATTTTGACCGCCACATGCAAGGATAAGATCGTCAAGTGAAGTCGGTGCATAAGCATTTTCATGTCCATTTGAATCTTCATGTGTCTCGGAAGGACGAATGTTATGACAACCGTAGAATGGTGCGATATTGAATTCTGCAAGCGGTTTGACCACCATAGACTTAAGCTTGTCAAGACCGAAATCATCAATGATTGCATACAAAAAGTGCTTGATCTCAGATGTACCTTTGTACTCTAAACCGACTTCTGCAAGCTTCTCATTGACTTTTGCTTTCATCTCAGGGTCATTGTCAAGACGACGCTTGGTCAGCATTGTGTTTAGCTGACAAGTATTACAGATTGTTACCATAGTCATACCGCGAGACTCTGCATAACAGATATTACGGGCATTCAGGACAAGTGACAAAAACTCATCATAGTCTTGAAGGTGAGAAGCACCACAACATGTTGCTTCTTCCAGGATCTCTAGTTCTATTCCCATTTTGTCAGCAATGGCCATCGTTGACATCATCTGTTCTGGAGTACTCTGACGTGCAGTACAACCAGTAAATAGTGCATATTGTAGTTTAGACATTGTTGTACTCCTTAAAATTTAGCTGTTGAAGAGATTTCAACAAGTTTTT
>JBFEWG010000151.1:0-4409 GCA_041546465.1 Sulfurimonadaceae bacterium | reverse complement strand
TGATGGCAAATTGGATATAGCATTTAAAGACAGTAAGGTTGTGATTGATTTGAAAGGTCTTTCTGCTGCTAAAATAGGTACACTGCTACACAAAGAAGGGCGTGTTAGAAAAGGGTATTTAGAGGGTAAGACCACTTATGATCTTGATAAAGGATCGGGCTTCACAAAACTCGATGCCAAAGGTCTTCAGTTTCAGGGTATAGATATAGACAGTGAACTCAAAGGACTTGAAGATGTCCTGGGGTTAAACATTTTTGCAATGGGAAGCAAGTTGTATGGAAAAAGGTTTGGCCGGGATAAAGCTGGTGACGTTACCGAGGTAAAACATATGAAGCTTGATCTGGATATCACTCCGGATCTTATTATCTCAAAAGATGTTGCTATGTCAACTGAAAATTATCGTTTTGCTCTCAATGCCAATTTAAAACATAATGGTGATATCAATGAGCTCGAGATAGCGCTCTTGGACCGCCAGGGGTGTACTGTACTTCGGCAAAGACTCAAAGGGAACATAGCTTCTCCGAAACTTGTAAATTCAAGAGGAACGGCCCTGGTCATCTTAGGTAATGCTCCTACAAGTGTCTTAAAGACAGGAGGCAAAGTCCTTGGATTTGGAGCGAGTATAATAGACAGCAGTGCTAATTTTATTTGGCAAAAAGCATTGCGACAGGACTCAAATGTTACTTTGATCAATGATACGATGACAGCAGGGTTTAATGTCTTCTCCGTGGGAAAAGAGATGGTAGTGAGTGGGCAGTGTGATATTTTCTATTCAGGCGAAGTCCAGCACCCTTAATAAAGAGCATCTTCTTTAAAGTTTTGTACCGAATATCTCTCTTTTATGGCAAGAAACTCTTCAAGGTTCTCAAGAAGTAGATCAACAAGTTGAGGGTCGAAGTGTTTGTCTTTTTGCTCTTTTAGAAACTCCAAGACCTTATCCATAGGCCAGGCATCTTTATAGACTCTTTTGGTACTCAAGGCATCAAAAACATCAGCCAATGCTACAATACGTCCAAAGGGATGGATCTCTTCACCTTTTAACCCTCTTGGGTAACCGCTACCATCATATTTTTCATGGTGCTCATGTGCTATGATTGCAGCTGCTTGCAGCGTAGGACGTGATGAGGATTTGAAGATATCATAGCCATAGGTGGCGTGTCGTTTCATCTCTTCGAACTCATCGTCGGTAAGTTTACCCGGTTTTAGAAGAATGCGATCAGGGATAGCTATTTTCCCGATATCATGCATTGGCGAAGCGATATATACGAGTATGGCTTCTTCCTCACTTAAACCGAAGAGACGGGCTAAAAGCAGTGAATACTTTGCCACACGTTTAACGTGGAAACCCGTCTCTTGTGAACGTGTCTCGCCCATTTCTCCTAAGATGTAAAGCATCTCTCTCTGGGTCTCTTCTATCTCTTTTGAAAGGTGTACCATTGCAGTGATGTCATGACGTATACCGATATATTCCTGTATCTCGTTTCTACTGTTTAAGATGGGTGCGATAAGTGTTTGCGCAATAAATTCGGATCTGTCTTTTTTGTAGTTTTTAATGACGCCTTTCCATGTCTTTTTGGCTTGTATGTCCTTCCACATCTGTTCATAGACGGAACTTGGGACATCGGGATGGCGCAGGATCTTATGGTTTCCGCCGAGAAGTTCTTCTCTTGAATAACCGGTTGATTTACAATAGTTGTCGTTGACATAGGTAATGGTCCCATTAAGATCTGTTTTTGTTACCAGGGCGGCCTGATCGACAACGTCTTTGTACTGACGGAGGAGCTCTCGGTTCTCAATGAGCTCCAGCTTGGCATTTTCACGGTGCCTCTCAAGTTCCTTGTCATTCTGTATCAATCTACAGATGTAGATCAAGGTCTCAAACAGCTGTCTGTTTGATGGCGGTTTGAGGATAAACTTGTTCACACCAATATTAATCAATTCAATAAAGTAGGCTGACTCTTCAAAGGCTGAGGTGATGATGATGTTCTGGGAAGGATTTCTCTTTTTTATCTCGCGCGAAAACTCGATTCCGTCCATAATAGGCATGGCGATATCACTGAGTATGATGTCGATATGTTTTTTCTCATAGATCTCCAGAGCCTCTTTGCCGTTTTCAGCCGTATAGGTCGTGTCAAAAAAACTTTTGAGTAATATGTTCATATAGTCTCGAATGTCTTTGTCGTCTTCGACATAGAGAATCGAGATTCCCTTTGCAATAGATGAAAGTTCTTGGATAAGATCTTGTTCTGTCATGTTGTTCCCACACCAATAAGTTTCTAAATAAGTAATCATTATACTGATTTTTCCAAAGAATTCAATCAGATAAGTATCAAGTCTGGACTAAAAAGCTTTGTTAGCTTGAAAGTGGCCTTTTTAAGACAATACTGAACTTGGCTCCGTTTTGAGTATTGGAGATATCAAGACGCCCTTGCATGCTCTCTTCAATAATACGTTTGGACATGAAGAGACCGATTCCGGTTCCTTTTCCCTCTTCTTTGGTGGTAAAGTAGGGTTCGAATATCTTGTTGATGATCGTTTCAGGGATTCCACCGGCATTGTCTTCTATTTCAATGATAACCTTTTCGTCATCAGTATGAGCAGTAATGGTGATATAGGCATCGGGAATAGACATGTCTATCAATGCATCTTTGGCATTATTCATGATATTTAAAATGACCTGGGAGAGTTCATTGGAATTACCATTGATTTGGATATCATCATCAACAATAATATGAAGCTTGATTTTCTCATGCTCCAGGACAGTACTTAGCAGCGCACGGCAGTTTTCAATCGTATCGATAAGTCTGAAGTTTTTGGACTCCTTGTTTTCTTGAAAAAAATACCTAAAGTCATCAATCGTACTGGACATTTTGTTAATAAGGAGCATACCTTTTTGTACGGTTTCATCCAAGGTCTCTTTGTCAAGCTTACCGCGTTCATGAAAAATAGGGATTTTTTGCAAGATAAGCCCCAAGGCGTTAAGAGGCTGTCTCCATTGATGAGCGATATTTCCCATCATCTCACCCATAGAGTTGTGCTTCGCCTGTTCAAGGAGCATCCCGTCTTTCTGTCTGATCTCACGCAGTTTGTTATCGAGATCGTGTTGAAGGTTCTCGTTCATTGCCTCGAGCTCTCTGGTCTTCTCATTGACCTCCTTTTGAAGGAAGTGCCGATGCCGGGCAATGTTACAGACAAGTACAGTAATGATAAACATCCCGCCGATGAGTGTAAGGTTTATCCAAAAATAATCATCAAGGATACCGTTTAAATCGGGACTGTCGACGTAAGAGACAAGATAGGCTACTGTTTTTTTCTCTTTGATATCTTTGATCGGAGAAAAGGTTATGATCTTGACAGTATTGTCCATCTGACGATAAAGGGAGAAGGCCTTTTGATGCTGGATATTCTTATCGATCTCTTCCTGTAGCGTCTCATTCAAGATCTTTGCATCACTTTGTATACCTTCAAGTTTATGCTCTTTAGTCAGGGCAAAAAGAAAGTCCGGATGCTCGATACTTTGTATATATTTCACAACCTTTTGTGATTTCCAGATATTGACATCAAAAAGACTTTTATTGAGGATGAAATGGGTGTCAATCATATGCGTATGTGTCATGCTGTCCTGTAAGGATTCAGATGAAAACGCGATATCCACACTTCCAAGATATTCGTTCTTGTAAAAAATAGGGAAGATGTTTCTGAAAGCATGTGATATCTTTCCCTGTTCAAACCCTCTAACCGGCTTTTTATACTTGTTCACGTAGGTAAAACTGTAACGTACTTGTGAGAGGTCATCGCCGAACTTCTTGGGTTTGTGTAGACGTAAAAAGGTGTGGTTGTCTTCAAAGGAAAAGAGCAAGATGATGACACCGTTTTTAGTCAGTTGTGTATAAAACGGATGGAGCTTTGTGTAGAGCATGTTCCGGATTTTTGCCAGCTCGTCACTGTCTCTCGTATGTTTGGCCTGATAAAGTAGTTCCATTATTTCAGGAGTATGACTGATATGAAAGAAAGCATTTTCTGAGGTAGTCTTAAAGAAGTTGTTGCTGATGCGGTAGTTGATATCGAGATCTTTGATATTCTGATTAAGAATATACTGCACACGCGACTCTTTATCCTTCGTTGTACTTATAAAGACAAGAGCACTTAAGGAAAAAAAGATGATGATAACAAATATTCTGATTTTAAGTAAAGAGGTCATTAATATCCTGCCACTTTGATATATCTTTACTCCCTAGGAGTGAAAGATTTAAAAAAAGTTTATGAAACAATTATAGTGAGTTGGTCTAAAAATATCAAATGTTTTGGATGTAAAAGGGACTTTTAATTAAAAAAGGTTTGAAGTGGTGCCTCGTCTCGGAATCGAACCAAGGACACAATGATTTTCAGTCATTTGCTCTACCGACTGA
>JBFEWG010000136.1:0-5236 GCA_041546465.1 Sulfurimonadaceae bacterium | reverse complement strand
TTTGTACATCTGTGCTGGCAATATTTAATTGATGTTGGTATAATTGTACAAATTTAGGAGAATGAATGGGTGCTCGTCGAGACTTGGAAGATAATTATGACTTTGAGATAGTTGATGAGTTCTTGGACCACTATGCGATGATGGTCGAGATAATGGAACCATTGATTATCGAACTGGGCAAGGAAGAGCGTTATAATCACGCTTTGGATGAGCTTTTTAGGATTTTTCACAACATCAAATCTGCGGCAGGTTTTTTGAACATTGAACCGATGGTACGCTTGTCGACGTTTGTCGAAAGTTCTCTCGAAGCGATGCGTTTTCAAGAGGGACCGGCGAATGAGGATGTACTGAATTGGTTGATCTCTGTCAATGATACCTATATTCAATGGCAAGAAGATCTTAAGCTCGATAACACGATGACAAAAATTAAATTCAAACTTTTAAAACTACCAGATATGGAGACGCTTTGAAACAACTTGTAGGATATATCACAACAGGTTTTCCTGATAAAAACTTTACGGCTGATCTGGCCCTGGCACTTTCTCAAAACGGTGTTGATTCTATTGAACTGGGTGTCCCTTTTTCTGACCCGGTGGCTGACGGTCCTGTCATAGAGAAGGCAAACCATAAGGCCCTTGAGCTTGGTTTTAAGTTCCAAGACCTTTTGGACGTCTCGGCTCAAGTCGCGCAAGAGGCGGATATCTTGTGGATGGGGTATTTCAACCTCTTTTACCAATACGGAATGGAACGTCTTTTACCCAAGGCAAAAGAGTTGGGTGTAAGCGGAATGATCATCCCGGATCTTCCTCACGAGGAAGCCTTATTATATAAAGAGTTGTTTCAAGCCAATAATGTTGCAAACATAAGTTTTGTTGCACCGACAGATACCCCGGAGCGTATCAAAGAGATCGTTAATGACACTCAGAAGTTTATTTATCTTGTCGCTTATGCCGGTATCACGGGTGCAGGAAAATCGGAAGACCTTCAGAGTATTATCACATCTATCAAAGAGTATACACAAACACCGGTATATGTCGGTTTTGGGGTCAATGAAAAGACAGCCAGAGAAAAGGTCAAGGGGGCAGACGGTGTCATCGTGGGGTCTGCTTTTATCCAGATTCTACTGGATGAGTCTCTTTCTTCTTCAGAAAAGATCACGAACTGTTCAGCATTGGCACGTGAAATCAAAGAGAAGATTAACAGCTAAATATTTCATCTTTGTCCATTGACACGGCCTTGATCAAGGCTGTATACAATCTTCGATATATTTCATTTTTTTACTTCTTTAATATAAATTTTGAAGTTTTAATTAATAAATAGCTAGTACAATATAGGCAATTATAATAACAATTATCATAAAAATGATAGTTTTTATGATGTGTAGAATAAAACAGGGGGAACGAATGAGACATAACACTATAAGATTAGCAGCTGCAGCGGCAGCATGTTTGATCAGCACGACTTCAGTACATGCACTGGTGACAGAAAAGCGTGACATGAAAAACAACTATATTATCGAGTATAAAGTGACACCAAAAGCTGTTGATTCGTTTGATGAGATGTTTAGTGAAGGAATGGTCTATGGCCGTCTTCGTTCTAACACTTTTTTATGGGACTGGAAGAATGAAAATCCTGGATCGACAAAAGACCACACGGCATGGGGTGTTGGTGGTAGTCTGATCTACAGTACAGGCTACCTTAACGGGTTTGGCGCGACAGCAGGCGTATATACGACACATGCGATAAATACCGATAATGCAACTGATAGCGGCGGTGATTTTGGAAAATCAGGTAAAGATACCTATTCGAGAGCGACAGGCAGCGGCTCACATATTGATGTACTGGCTGTATCGTATCTTGAATACAAGTTCGCACAGAGCAGTGTCAAAGTTGGACGTCAGATCTTTGAAAGTACGATGATACGTTCAAACGATTCAAAGATGATCCCAAATACTTTTGAGGGTATAAGTTTTGAAAGCAATGACCTTGCTGATACAAATGTAAGACTGGCTTACTTTAATCGTCAAAAGCTTCGTGATCATCGTGATTTTCATAGTATTATCGCCTATGATGACTGGAAGACTAATCCGGATGCCCAGGACGATTCAGGCGTGCATAAAGGGCTGAGTGTTTCGAACATTCAAGCTGCCGGTGAAGATGTTGAACCGGGCATGATGGTCGCTACACTTCAGAACAAGTCGATCGAAGGGCTCAAGCTCAACTTTGACGGAATGTATATTGACGGCTTTGTATCTTCAGCTATTGCTGAGGCAAACTACAAGATCAAGCTGGGGGATGGCTGGTCGCTGACACCGGGTGCCCGTTATATCCATCAGATGGATGAGGGGGCAGGAGCAATCGGGGGTGCAGCATTGACAGGTGCACTTGCCCCATCTGCAGGAGCATCGGCACAGGAGTTGGCATCCTATGATGACCCAAACAGTGTCGACGGGGGTGCATGGATGGCACGTCTAAAGCTTTCAAAAGGAGCAGGAAGTATCATGGCGGGCTATTCTGCCGTACTTGACAAGGGTGATCTGATCGCTCCGTGGCGTGGATTCCCGACAGGGGGATACACCCGTTCAATGGCCCAGTTCAACTGGGAAGCCAATACGAAATCATGCATGCTTCAAGGTGTCTATGATTTTGGAAAAGCCGGTATGGTAGAGGGTGTCCGCGCTGCGCTTGATTATGCCTATATGGACTACGATCAGAAAAAGATCGATGCAGGTACCGTTTCCAAGACAGATAGAGGGATTCTTCACCTGGATGTGTTCAAGACCTTTGAAAGTGCTCCAAATGTCGAGTTGAAATTCCGTATGGCTATGGTTGATGCAGATGCGAATCCAAACTCAGAAGATTACAACTCTTATAACGAATACCGTTTTGAGGTAAACTACTTCTTTTAACAATCACTATGACGTAGTGACTGGTACCGCAAGGAGGTACTAGTCAAGATTATTGTTGTGAATCTGCAGGATCTCATCAATATTTTCAAAAAAGAGGTCTACGATCTTTGGATCAAAATGTTTTCCCCTCTCCTGTTTAATGAACTCCAGGATTTTATCAGTTTCCCACCTCTCTTTATAGACCCTGCGCGAGCCTAAAGCATCGAAAACATCTGCCAATGCCACGATTCGGGCGTGTACCGGGATATCATCACCGACAAGTCCTTTGGGATAACCACTGCCGTCATATTTTTCATGGTGCCCCTCAGCGATGATGGCCGACATCTTCAAAATATCACGTTTGGATGATTTAAGCATCTCAAAACCGATACTTGCATGTGTCTTCATCACATCCATCTCCTCATCACTAAGTTTACCGGGTTTTTTGAGGATATTGTCCGGGATGGCCATCTTTCCGATATCATGCATCGGAGCAGCTACGTAGATGTTGTTGACCTCAATTTCTGACAGGCCGTAAGCTTTCGCTAATAGTTGACTGTAGAGGGCGACACGTTTGACGTGCTGACCGGTCTCGTTCGAGCGCTGTTCTGCAATCTCACTGATGGTAAAGATGATCTCTCTTTGAGATGCTTCGAGTTCTTCAGTCAACGCTGCATTTTCATAGGCGACAGTCGCTTTGTCGAAGAAGAGACGGATAAGGTCTTTGTCCATCTCGTCAAGTTCCTCTTCAAGTTCCATGTAGAGGACAAAGCCGCTATAATCCAGTTGGCTTGGACGATGAAGGATATAATGCCCGTCATGATACAGTTCATCACCTGAAGCGATAGCATTCATGACAAGAGGACGGATCTCCTTGTTCGCTTCTTCAGTGAAGACCTCTTTAGTGACATTCTTAAAGCGCCCGGAACCTGCAATCTGAAAACACCGGTCACCAATGATAGCCGCTATAAACGAGGGGATGTCTTCATTTGTCTCATAATCGGTAAGGTGTAAAAGTGCGCCGAGCTGTTCCAAGACCGCAGAGAGAAATATCTCCAGGGAGGAGATCTTTTCAATTGATGAACTTGATGCAATGATCTTTTTGAGGCCCTGACGGTTTCGTTCTATGGCAACCATGTCCCGGTAGGTTCTCAGACTGGTCAGGACAGAAGTATAGAGTTTTTGTGTGGTCAGTTCGCTCTTTCCTTTGTAATCATTGATATCATAGTCATGAATGACCTTTTCTTCGGGTGCCTGACCCGGTTGTCCTGTACGCAGGATGATGCGTATGAGTTTGTTTTCCAGCTCATTACGGATATAGTTGACCAGATCGAGACCAGCGTTGTCTGTCTCCATGACGACATCGATCAAAGCCAACGCAATATTCGGTGTCTCCTCGATGATGCCTTTCGCCTCCTGGGCTGAATAGGCACTGATAAAACGACACCGTTTTCGTTCAAACTCAAATCCGGACAAGGCAAGTTTGCTTACTTCATGAATTCCGGGGTCATCATCCACAATGAGGATGTTCCAAAAACGTTCATTTTTCGCTGTCTCTTCATTTGGTTTATCATCTTTGAATGTCAGTTTTCCATCTTTAAACATGCGCTTTGACCTTTATATTCATTATAAAGGTCATATCTTGCCCCACATGAGATTGTGCGGTGATATGACCATGAAGTTTTTGTGTGACAAGGTTATAGACGATATGTGTGCCAAGACCACTTCCGCCGGATGATCTTTTTGTCGTATAGAAGGGATCAAAGATCTTTGCCAGTCCCTCTTTATCCATACCTTTGCCGTTGTCTTTGTAGATGATCTCAAGGTTGTCTCCTCCATTATAGCGGACAGTTATGGTGATGTGGCCGTCCTCTTTCTCTTCAAAACCGTGTATGACTGAGTTGATGATAAGATTGGAGAATATCTGATAGAAGGTACCCGGAGTTGATTCGACAATCAGAGTGGAAGGACAGATAATGTCGATAGAATGGGAATGTTGCTTAAGCGTCGGTTTCAAATTGATGATAATACTTTCAAGATATTCTTTGAAAAAGAACTCCCTGACCTTGTCACTGCTTTGATCGACAGATACTTGTTTGAAGTTTTGTATCATATGTGCTGCACGTTCGAGATTGTTCAATATGATCTCACTGCTTTGGACCGAAGTATCGATAAATGACTCAAAAGCACTTTGTGTCAATGTCTCGTTCTTATAATGATTGTTAAACTCCTTGATCTCTTTTTTAAGATGTGATGCTGCGGTCACACCTATACCGATAGGTGTATTGACCTCATGGGCTATTCCAGCGACCAAACGTCCCAAAGCAGCCATTTTTTCAGTCTGCACG
>JBFEWG010000143.1:0-4736 GCA_041546465.1 Sulfurimonadaceae bacterium | reverse complement strand
CGTTTCGCATGTTCTTGACCTTTGACTTCTTTGAAATCACAAAGATAATGGTCTTGATAAAAACGTTTGGAATGATCAATCTGTATGAATTGATAAGGAAAATCCTTGGTAAGGGCAGGAGCTTTTTTCTCCTGTGATCGGAAAAATTCGATGCACTCTTTCAGGTTATGTACGCCATGTAACTCTATATTCGGAATGGAAGAGAGTTTGGAAAGGGAAGAATAGGGTACGACAGCTTTATGCAGTTGCTTTGACTGGGAGAGCGACAATATAAGTGCAAAAAGAGAACGGGTCTCTTTAACCTCCCCATCTAGGCCGAGCTCGCCAAAAATGTAGAAGTCCTCAAAGTCAACTTCTTCTTTTTGCAAGGCAATAAGAAGTGCTCCACACAGGTCAAAGTGTGTACCCTCTTTTTTAAGGTCAGAGGGAGAGAGGTTGATAGTGATACGCATCGGAGGAAAGGTATACTCGTTGGCGGCAAGAGATGATTTGATGCGTTCTTTTGACTCTTGGATGGATGCATTTCCCAAACCGACTATCGAGAATGAAGGCAAACCCTTTGTAAAGCTTGCCTCAACACAGACACTTTTGGCAGTAATGCCTTCAAAACTTCCTGAATATACTTTTTTCATGACAATAGTATAGGTTAATAAAAAAAAGAGAGAGCTATATATGATATTTATAGGTGATTTTTAAGCTAAAAAGATATTTTTTTACCAAAACAGTGCTTATAGAGTATGAAAACTGCCTACTTGAGGTTGTTTTAACAAAAAAAATTATTTAAGAACTTTAAATAATATACTGTGTTAAACTGATTCTGTCTTTTATCACTGTTTAATCTGGGCTTCGGTTTTACTTGTCAGGTGTGTTAAATGCACTTTTCTAATGTAAGGAGATACAGATGAATGAAATGGATCTAGCCGTTGGCAGTTTAGTGGCATGTATAGTGTTGATTATTTCGATAATCGATCTGTATAAAGTAACGCATTCGGAATAGAATGATGAATTATCCCTGAATGGGATAACTACGCACAAGATATTACTTCTTTGCTTTTCGCAGTTTCTTATACTCTTTCTCAAACTTTTTACGACGCGTATAGGAGAGTTTCTCTATAAAGAGTTTACCATCCAAGTGATCTATCTCATGTTGAATAGCAACAGACAAAAGGCCTTCTGCTTCCAGCTCTTTCGATTCACCGTGACGGTCCTGGTAACTCAGGGTAAGGCGTTCATAGCGCTCTACATCCTCGTAAAAACTCGGTACGCTCAAACATCCTTCCTGGTAGACGATTGTACCGTCCTCATTGGAGATGACAGGATTGATGATCTCTAAAAGGTCATCGTAATGCTGTTCGCCTTCCTCGTCGGGAATGCACAATAGAAGGGCACGCTTGGCTATACCGACCTGAATGGCTGCAAGGCCAATACCATTACTTTCCATCATCGTATCATACATATTGTCAAGCAGTTCATGCAGTGCAGCATCAAATTCAGTGATTTCTTTCGAGACCTCTTTTAAACGTTTATCGGGGTATACAACAACGGGGAGCTTCATTGACCTTCAGTGTCCTTTGTACAGACTGAGTAGTCTTCAGAATCATTTGCATAGGCATGTTCCATTGCATTAAGTGCACAGACAAGTGTCTCTTCGACAGATCTTTCTGAGCTGATATTGGCTATTCCCAAAGAGATCTGCAGTTGTATCTCTTTTTCTGCGAGGAAGAAGTTACTTGAAGCGACAAGGTCGCACAGACGCTCACTGGCACGTTTGGCATTATTGATATCGGTATGTTTAAGTACCATGGCAAAGACACCGTCACCATAATGGGCAACAACATCACTGCGACGCGAAGTTTTCATAAGCAGACGTGCGACAGTACGGGTCATAAGCATCAAGGCTTTTTGATTGTCAACACTCTCTTCGATTGCTTTGGAAAGTTCTATTGTAATCAGGGTGCTTGTATGGTTGAACTCTTCAATAAGGTTCTTCTCTTGCTCAAGCTTCTGCAGAAGATAACGTTTGTTGTAAATACCAAACTGGTTGTCATAGATGGTCTCGTTCTCAACATTTTTGACAATATTGGCTGTGTCTTGATAGAGGTTTTTCATATGATCAACCTGCTTTTTCAAGATATTGTTGAGTTTACCAACATCCTGGTCCAAAGAGGTGATAGTAGACAATACAGATTGTGCATCTGGATTATCTCCAAGCTCAGCTCGTCGTTTGGCAAGGATTTTCTCCATCAAAGCCATGTTCTTGTAAAGGTTCGATGTCACCTGTAGAATCGACTTTATCGAAGAAAAACCTGATTTTAGACTTTTTTCCAGCTGGATAGTCTTCTCGTCATCATTGCTGTCTTCAAATTCTAGTATCGAGTTGATCTGCTTGCGCATACTTTCTGACTTGTCTTCAAGAAGCCGGTCGAAATATAGCCCAAAGTTGTTGGGCGTTGGCGGAAGGTTGTCATGAATAAGCTGAGAGAGTACCTCTTTGGAGTACATCTCCAAATCACTCGTCGGCTCGCTTAGGTCAGAAGATGACGCGCTGCCGCCGAACGTTGGTACCTCAGTTGATGTATCTGCAGCAGAAATGTCACGACGTTTACGAAGATTTCCTGCCATATTAATACCTTATTGTTTAGAATTTTTTGAAATAACTTCATCTATCATACCGTATTTTTTCGCTTCTTCGGCAGACATGAAGTTGTCTCGTTCTGTGTCTTGAGCAATCTTTGCTACTTTTTGACCCGTATTCTCAGCTAATATCGCATTAAGGTCGTCTTTCATACGTTGGATCTCTTTTGCCTGGATCTGGATATCGGTCGATTGACCCTGTGCACCGCCAGATGGTTGGTGGATCATGATACGTGAATTAGGCAGTGAATAGCGTTTTCCCTTGGTACCAGAACTTAATAAAAAAGCACCCATTGAAGCTGCTTGTCCGATACATATCGTCGAAACATCAGGTTTTATGTAATTCATCGTGTCATAAATCGACATTCCGGCTGTGATAACACCGCCTGGCGAATTGATGTAAAAGTAGATATCTTTTTCCGGATCTTCGGCTTCGAGAAAAAGAAGTTGAGCAACAATCGTTGATGCTGACTGGTCATTGACTTCGCCGCTAAGCATAACAATGCGGTCTTTCAATAGACGTGAATAGATATCATAAGATCGTTCACCACGACCAGTTTTTTCAATAACGTAAGGAATATAACTCATTGAGTGCCTTTTGATGATTTAAAAAATGATTATTTTAAAATGTGGATTATTTAAAACGTATGTATTGTAGCTAATCATTTTTTAAAGCACAACACCCATTGAGGAAATGGGTGTTAAAAGGGATTTGTTTTTAAGCTTTGTACCGATTAGTTTTTTAAAAGATTAATCTTTTAGCTTCGCATCGATTAATTTAGAAAGTACTTTGTCTTCTACCATTGCCATTTGGATAGCCGGAAGATAGCCTGATTTCTTGTAGTTTTCATAAACAGCAGCAGGGTCTTGTCCCATCTGCATAGCTTCGAAGTAGATTGTTTGCATAACTTCGTTCTCTTCGACCTTGACATCCTCAGCTTTTGCTAGTGCATCAATGATGAAAGTCGCTTTGACAGAACGTGATGCTTCGTCACGGAACTCTTCACGAAGTTCTTTGACTTTCTCTTCGTTGCCTTTAAGTTCGTTGATTTCATCTTCGCTCATTGTCTGTGCTTTTTTATTAAGCGCCATATCCATCTCTTGTTCTACTACGAAAGACGGAAGGTCGAAGTTGAATTTTTGAACAAAGGCTTCAAGAAGATTTGGCTTCAACTCTTCGTTATAAAGTTTAGCAAGTTCTTGTGATTCTAGTTGTGCTTTAACTTGCTCTTTTAGTTTGTCCATGCTCGCTTCTTCATCACCTGGAAGCATCTTTTTAGCAAGTGCAGCATCCATACGTACTTTCTCTTTCATCTGGATAGCATTGACTTTTACTTTGAACTCAGCATCTTTGCCAGCAAGTTTTTCACCGCCGTAGTTTTCAGGGAAAGTTACTTTGATAACTTTTTCTTCACCTTTTTTCATGCCGATGACCTGGTCTTCAAAGCCTGGGATGAACTGACCCGAACCTAATGTAAGAGAGAAGCCTTCAGCAGCTCCACCTTCAAAAAGTTCACCGTCGATCGAACCTTCGAAGTCAATATTCGCTGTATCACCCTCAACAAGAGCACGGTCTTCATCAACATCTACGAAAGGTGCCTGTGCCTGTGCAAGCTCTTGAATACGGTCAGTTACCGCTTTTGCAGTGATCTTCGGTTTTTTAGTCTCAGGCGCGATATCCGCATATCCGTCAATATTGATCTCCGGGCGTAGAGCAACTGTTACTGCTACGTCGATCTTGTCATCAGATTTATCAAACTTAGTGATCTGTGGCTCACCGATAAGTGCATCGTTAGAAGCACCAAGGTCTTTAAGACCTTGGTCTAATAGATCACGAAGTGCTTCAGACTCAGCATCTTGGACAAGTTTGTCACCATATTGTTTTTTTACAGCCGCTACAGGTACTTTACCTTTACGAAAACCAGGAATATTTGCTGTCTTAGCAAGTTGCTTGGCAATTTTTTCAACATTTGCATCAATGTCAGATTGTGCCAATGTCGCAGTGATTTCAGCGTTAGCGCCGTCGATTTTATTGGTTTTGAATTCCATTAAATCCCTTTTAAAGTTCTACAGTAGTATTTTCGAATGATACTACTATTATT
>JBFEWG010000063.1:0-11468 GCA_041546465.1 Sulfurimonadaceae bacterium | reverse complement strand
TCCGGGTTTAATCCGCACACCTTTATAGATGACTTCTGCGCCAAGGCGAGGGATGATATCTTTGACAAAGTCATAATCACCCACACTGACACCGCCGGTTGTCACGATAATATCTGCAGAGTTCAAGGCATTTTCAAACGCTTGCGTAATCGAAGTTTCATCATCTTTGACGATCCCTAGCTGGACCGCTGAAGCACCACTTTGTTCAGACAAGGCTGCCAAAGTGTAATTGTTTGATGATCGGATCTGGGAAGCATGGGTCGCTGTCTCGCCAAGGTCAAGGATCTCAGACCCAGTGGAGAGAACCGCGACACGCGGTCTCATAAAGACAGGAGCCATCACAATATTCAAACTTGCCAAGACACCGATCTCTGCATACCCCAGCTTTGTCCCTTTTTTGACCAGAACATCACCCTCTTTAAAGTTCTCCCCTACCGGCCTTACGCTAAAGCCCTGCGGGACCTCTTCATTAATAAGAATAGCATCCTCTTGAAAGGTCACATTTTCAATAGGAATCAACGTGTCTGCGCCGGAGGGCATCAACGAGCCCGTAAAGGTCTTGATACAAAAACCGGGTGTCACCTCAGCAATATGTTCAGCTCCAGCTGGATTGTCGCCAAGAACCTGAATCTTGCCAACCTGCTGATCTTCGGCCATGATCGCATAACCGTCCATCGCTGATGTAGGGTAAACCGGAGAGTTCTCTTTGGCAATAATATCTTCAGCCAAAACACGACCAAGCGCATCCGACAGAAAGAGTCTCTCCACTGCCGTTGTCTGAACATCAACCGCTGCAAGTTGTGCCATCGATTCTTCATACGAGATCATTTATCCACCTTTAGAAGACCGCTGCCAGCTATGGCAGTCGAACGGTCTTTTGCATATACCCGTTTACCATCAATAAGATCATATTTCCATATCGGTGCACTTGCCTTGAAGTCTTCAACAAACTCTTCAATCATCTCCAAAGCCACACGGCGTTTTGGTGAAAAAACAGCTGCAATATAGGAAGATTGATGAAGAGGTACGTCACCGCGCGAATGTGCCATCTTCAAAATGGCACCAGATTGCTTTGCTTTAAGAACCCACGCCTCATACCAGGAATTCAAAATAGGTTCATAAATATCAAAACTGAGTCCGGATATTCCATCCTCATCACGGATTGTCCCTATGAAAGGAATGAATGCCCCGTAATTACTGTTCGCTTCTTCTTGATACCAGCGGGCAAGCGTCTGCTCCACCGGGACCGGTCCGTCAAATAACTCTAACATCAACCACCACACACAGGAGGAAGTAAAGAGACACGATCTCCGCTCTTTAACTCTGTATCAAGATCCATGACCATCGTATCATTGACAGCTACAGCACAGGTCTCCAGCCATGTTTTAAGTTCAGCATCCTCACTAAGATGTAAAGCCACATCCTTGAGTGATGAAGCTTCTAAAGAGATTTTATCTTTTTGTATTGGTCCTAAGAATTCTATTGTTACCACGCAATACTCCATTATTTAAGGCATATTTCTTCAATCACCTTATTATTAATGATGCAATTATAGCTAAATCAATATTAGAGGTCTTATCTAGATAAAATCATTAATCAACACATCAAACTAAGCACTCAAGGCACTCATTTGTAAAAAACTCTGCGAACAATACTCGTCATTCAGTCCCAGCTTTTTAGGAGTATATTTTACCCGTCTGGATAACACCACTTTATCTCTGCTGTTGAAAAACGGCCTTGTTTTGGCTGATTACACGGGCAAAGGTGCTCAATTCTATGTCTCACAAGAATAAATTACATCACAAATATGGTATTATTTGTGATATATTAATCCTACATCAGGTTAGTACAATTTTAGTGCAAAGTCGAAACATGTCTCAATTACAAAAACTGCGAACTATAATATTTGATAAGAATATGAACTTGGTCATACAGTCAGATCCTATGTATCAAGTACTCTTTGGAAACATAACAACTCTGACAGATTTTAATACCTTTCTTGCCAAAAACACGATGCTGGATGAAAGCTTTTTAAAAAGGCTCGATCTTAACGGAAAAGAGTATCATGTCTGCTATAAGACCGTTGACAAAGTTGATACCTATGAGTTTCATTTTTTTCTCCTGAGTGATGACTGGGTTATCGTTGATCCGACCGGACGGCAGGACATCTTTGATAATTTGACGGGACTTCAGACAGAACGCAGTGCTCTCTCCCTTATCAGACATGAGATAAAACGGCACTCACGTGATGGCAGTATCTATACGGCCATCGTGGCTGATGTCGCCCACCTTAAAGATATCAATGAGGCCTTTGGTTTTCTTGCAGGCGACACAATTATCAAAAGAGTCGCAGATACGTTGAAAAAAACGACAAGAGGTTCCGACGTTGTCGGGCGCTATAAGGGTGATAAGTTTATTATCGTGCTCTATAAGACTGACCTCGAGGGCACACAGCATTACATCAAGAAATTTGAAGCGGCTTTAAACACGACAAAGTTCCACTTCAATGATGTCTATTTCAATGCAAAACTCAATTATGGCATTGCCCACTGTGTAAAGGACGACACTATTGACTTCTTACTTGAAAGGCTTCAGCACAGTCTGCTTAAAAGCAAACAGGACAATCCAATACCTATCGAATATTTTTCGATGACAGATGACTCTTTCTAAATAGAGTTCTTCACTATTTCAGCTATAATTCCGACATGATTTTTGGAAAAATTGAGTACCTCAACCTTTTACCCTTCCATATCTTTATGAAACGGTATTTAAAAGGCTCTGCACAACAGCAGGCCTTACACTACAAACGTGGTGTTCCTTCACAGATCAATGAAGCCTTCAGACGTCATAAAATCGATGCTGCCTTCATTTCCAGTATCGCTTCCAAAAAATGTCAATGCACCGACATCGGAATATTGGCGCGAAAAGAGGTACACAGTGTTCTCTTGCTACCTGGAAAGACGAAGAGCGATACGGAATCTGCCACCTCCAATGTCTTGGCAAAAGTATTGAACCTTGAAGGCGAGGTGCTCATTGGCGACAAGGCCTTAAAACATTTTCTCAAACATGATGACGATGCAATTGACCTTGCCAAGGTCTGGTATGAACAGCATCGACTTCCTTTTGTCTTTGCACGCTTATGCTATCATGGAAATCCTCGACAATATGAAAAACTTTCCAAAAAATTTCTCACCTCATCACACAAGATTCCCCACTATATTCTTGAGAAATCATCCCGAAGAACAGGGATAGATAAAAACGACATTTCAGACTATCTCAAACTGATAGAGTATAAGATTGACCGTCATGCCAAACTCTCGTTGAAACGCTTTTTAAGACTGGCACAAAACCTCCCGAGGAAATAAGTTTTTTTTAACATATTGCTAAGACAATCTGCTTTAGAATAGCACATTAACTATCTGGAGTACACTATGGCTGAAATCTCTGATCTCGATGCAGTATGTTCACAACTTTTACGACCTGATGACCTCAAAATATCCTCTAAACTCTTTGAACAGATCCAACGTGAGAAAATCGTAAGTAAAATCACCCTGGATAAGAACAATGTATCGATCAAAATCTACTCGACAGAAAGACTCTACCTCTCGAGTATGACACCGGTCTTACATGACTTTGGTTTCAAAATAATCGATGAGATAACCTACTCTGTTCCTAATAAAAAAGCCACCGTCTTTGTCAACCGGTTCAACCTTGATATCGAAGAACTTGAAAAACTGAAATCTTCTAAAGAGAATATCGAACATATTATCTCTCTTGCACTTTTGGGAGAGAGTTTTGACAAATGCCAGCTATACTCTCTCGTTTACCTTGAAAACCTTTCACTTAGAGAGGTCAAGCTTATGAGAGCAATCATCGAATATCTCGATCAGGCTGTCTTGAGTTTTAATGCCAACGGTATCATTCAAACGCTTAATAATCATCATCATATCACCAAGCTTTTTGTCGATTATTTCATCTGTAAGTTTGATCCCGATGCAAAGCAGCGTACCGCTTGTCTGAAAAATATAAGTGAAGATATCGAAGAAAAGATCAAAGCCGTCCCGAACATCCTTGAAGACAAGATCTTGAAACTGACCTATACGCTCTTGCAATCACTTTTGCGAACAAACTATTTTCTATATCAAGATGCGATTGCTATAAAAATCCATACTGAACTCTTTAGTGAACACCTCAAAGGCATTCAACCAAAACTCGAGATTTTTGTCTATCACCAAACCTTCAGCGGACTGCATCTTCGCATGAGCAAGATCAGCAGGGGTGGACTGCGATGGAGTGAACGTCATGAGGATTACCGTACAGAAATAAAATCATTGATGATCACACAGGAAGGGAAAAACTCGATCATTGTTCCCGATGGTGCCAAAGGTGGTTTCATCATCCGTAAAGAGAGATCGGAGATCACAAAAGAGTACTTCCAGGAGATCTATACAAAATTCATCAATAACCTTTTGGATATGGTGGACAATGTTGTTGACAATGAAGTGGTCACACACGAGAAGATCATTACCTATGACGAAGAAGACACCTACTTTGTCGTTGCTGCCGATAAGGGTACGGCGAATATGAGCGATGTGGCGAATGCTATCTCTATTGAACGAAACTTCTGGTTAAAAGATGCCTTTGCAAGCGGTGGCTCAAACGGTTTTGGACACAAAGACCTGGGTATTACAGCAAAGGGTTCTATTATCTCGACCCAGCGCTTTTTTATAGAAAAAGGAGTTGATTTCTATAAGGACTCCATCACTGTTGTCGGACTCGGGTCTATGAACGGCGATGTCTTTGGAAACGGTATGCTCGAATCAAAAGCCTTCAAGCTTCTAGCTGCGATCAGCCATAGAGAAATTTTTATTGATCCCGACCCTATCCCGATAACAGCTTTTGAAGAGCGTCAAAGGCTTTTTATATCAAAAGACGGTTCATGGAGTGCCTATAACCGCGGGCTGATCTCAAAAGGTGGCGGTGTCTTTTTACGTTCAGACAAGTCCATTGAGCTCTCCGATGAAATCAAAAAAATGGTCGGTACAACACGCAGTACACTCAGTGGGGAAGAGCTCGCTAAGAAACTCCTTTGCATGAAAGTCGATATGCTATTCAATGGGGGAGTTGGAACCTATGTCAAAAGTTCTGATGAGAGCAGTCTTGACATTGGAGACAAACAGAACGAAAGTGTCCGTATTGATGCCAATGAGCTCAAAGCCTACTGCGTCTGCGAAGGTGGGAACCTTGGCTTTACACAACGTGCCCGTATAGAATATGCCCTTGCAGGTGGCCGTATCAACCTTGACGGTATTGACAACTCAGCAGGAGTAAACATCTCAGATCATGAGGTCAATCTCAAGATACTTCTTAACACGATACAGGCCAAAGGACTATTGAACGAAGATGAGCGTAATAAAACCCTCATGAGCCTAACAGAACAAGTAGTGAACCTTGTATTGTGGGACAACTACAATCAAAGTCTCGCTCTCTCTCATGACGAAAGACTTTCAAAAGTCTACATCAATGATTTTCTTGAAGCCATCAAGATACTTGAAGAGAATATTCCGGCTTTTAAACGTAAAGACTTTTACATACCAAAAGATGACAATGTCAATATGATGCTGAACAAAGACGGCTCAATTGTCCGTCCCATCCTGGCCTCAATGCTCTCGTATGCAAAAATATTTATCAAAAACCTTTTACTCAACTCTACCCTGGTCGATGAAAGCTTCTCATTAGGCTATCTTTATAAATATTTTCCAAAGTCTTTTGTCGGTATTTATGAGCACGAGATCTCCCAGCATCCGCTAAAGCGCGAACTGATCGCTACTATCATTGCAGACAAAGTCATCAACTTTCAAGGAGTAAGTTTTGTCAGTGATTTTGGGCGCATCGGAGAAGAGAAGTTTATCAACAAGATAAAATCCTATCTTATCTGTAATCAACTCTTTGGAACAAATGATATCCGCCACGAGATATTCCGTCATGACTTTGAGATGCCAAGTGAACAACAATACCACCTTCTTTCCGAGATGGAAAAAACACTCTTGTTCAGTGTAAAATGGATGGTAAAATACCTTAACAAAAACCAGATTGATGCTACGCATATCTTAAAAAACAAAGATGACCTTTTCAGGATGCTGGACAAGATAAATGGTCTGAAATGCCAAGAGATTATTCCTGGACAAGACGACTTCAATAGTTTCTTCAACCATATCGAATACCTTCGATTTGCCGTAGCAGCGATCAGTATCAAAGAGAGTACGCAACATAATTTTGATGATGTTGCCACACTCTTTTATATGATTGTCAGTGAATTCAAAATTATCGAACTGATAACTGCTCTGGATGAAGTCCCTATCAATCAGGAAAGCGAGCGGGTGTTAAAACGTCAAATGCTGCAGTTCATCGATTTTCTAGTCGTACATTATACGCATAAAATATTAAGTTTCCAACGTGTTGATGAAAGCCCTCAAGATGCCTTCGCCTCCTTTGTATCCAATGAGAATGAAGCCTTTGCCGGCACTCGGGAACAGCTGAAGGAGTTCGAAAACTATGAAACAAAAGGACTCAAGGAGATCACTGTCACCGTCAACCAGTTGATGGCTTCGGCGATCTAACTCTCTTGAGAATAATCCGCATGGAACTTCTCATGCGTTCTGGCAATCTCTGCACGAATAAGATTGACCCGTGCTTTTTGCGACTCTAGAGGTTCCGGAAGGACACAATACTCACCTTCAGTTAACTCATCATTAAAGAGATCTTCATCAAAGTTCTTACCAAGATACTCAACGATACAGCGAAGGTCTCTTTCCGCATTTCCCAGACATGAAGTCGCTCCCGGCGATGGCGTCATATTAAAGATAATACCCTCACCCGGATTAATAGAAGCCTCGCCAAGCATCAATTTCTGCTCATCCTTGTTCAGAACCTGCGGACGCACCCCGCCAAACCCGGCAGCATACCTGAACTCATCAAGTTTCAATGAAGGTACAATCTTGCGCGCATCTTTTAAAAAGAGATATTTATTCAAGATCGGCACTTCAAATAGAAAATTTCTAAAGATATAAGCACGAATGTCACTCTCTTTCAACAGTTTCCACAACGCAATCGCAATATTTTTGTCAAAACGGAGCGTCTTCCAGAAATCCAGGTAGGTTCCGCTTTTGTAACGTTCAAGTTTCGGAAGGACAAGAGCCGTTGGCCCGAAACGGGTATTCTCATCCGCCAGGACGTCTGGGTCCCCATGCAGGGCGGCAAACGGAAGTTTCGGGTTCTGTATCATATAGACCTTTCCGTTTAACATCCTCTCGTTAGTCATGTAAAAACTTCCCGCTATCGGCAGACATCCCAAATTATGCCCATAACCCATTTGATGGGCCAAGAATAGACTGTGTGCTCCCGCATTGACGACCACAAAATCAGCACTGTATCTCTCATTACCGCAATAGACGACATGACCCCCTTCTTCTGATTTTTCGATCTTTGTAACTGGCGAATTAAAAAACACCTCTACCGTTTTGCCCTCTTGAGTTTTCGCATTCTCAAGCAGAGACTTAGACATCTTCCCGTAATCAACTGTCGTCCATTGATCTTTTGCCCCGATACCAACAACCGTCTCTTTTCGCTCTTGCCCGTTTGCATCAAAGACGACCCTTGGCTCGAGCTCTTTTAGTTTCTCTTTATCCCACACCTCCAGGTAAGGGAAAAGCTTTGAGAACTCCTCAAACCTGTGCAGTAAAAATTCAACCTCTTTCTCACCCACACCAAGAGCCATTTTCTGGTGAGAGAAGATAATCTCGTTTTGATAATGATACTGTAGACAGTACTTCTCGACCATCTTGGCTGTTCGTTTTGTTACCGCTGCTTTTTCAAGCGTATAGTTCGTCTCAATGTCACCCACGTGAATGGTTTGAGAATTTGATGTGCCTGCACTGTTCAAGGTCGCTACATCTTCATACTTTTCCACAACCCCTATTGATTTGATATCAGTGTATCTCGCCAACTCATACGCAAGTGCCGCACCCGAAATACCGGCACCAATAATCAACACCTCATAATGTTTGTGACTCATTCATTTTTTCCTTCATATATCTAACTGTTTTATAATTTTAATGTCTAATTATATACTAACACATCACCATCATTTATCTATCACATAAAGACACTGATAATAGGAAAGTAACTTTATTGTTGTACAAGTTCAGGCAGCGGTTCTCCCAAATGATACCCCTGTGCATAATGAATACCCATCTCCTTGACCAATTCCATGATCCGCTGCGAATGGACAAACTCTGCCACAACCGGGATGTGCATCTTTTTGGAGAATTCTATGATTGATTCTACGATGACCTTGTGCTTGATGTTGGAGTCAAGGTCCTTGATAAAACTTCCATCTATTTTTAATAAGGAGATCGGAAGATTGCTCAATTGGCCAAAATTGGAACACTCACTTCCAAAGTCATCGACGATAATAGAGATGCCCCTATCTGCAAGAATGACGATATTCTTTCTGATATGTTCATTGTTCATGATGCTTTTCTGCTCCAGTATCTCAAGACCTATCTGTTTTGGATTAACACCATGCTTTGTCATCATCGCGTCGACAAAAGATAACAGGCCTTCTTCTTGCAAGTCGGAATCTGTCATATTGATGGTCAACTGACCATCAAATTCTTTACTCTTTCGACAGGCACTCTCAAACATGAACTTAAAAATGGCATGTGACTGTCCACTGCTCTTCGCACATTCGATGAACTCATAAGGACCGACTACCTTGTCCTCGTACATCATCCGCACAAGACACTCATACTTGCTCAGCTTTCCTGTTTGAAGATCAAAAATCGGCTGATAATAGCTGACAAACTTATCTGCTTCGAGAGCCTCTTGTATACGTTTTGTCCATATGGAGTTGTGCTGTATCGTCTGGATGATCTGGATATCTTTAGAATACTTACTCACACGGTTCTTCCCATGTGAACGGGCTTCTTTAAGAGCGAACTGTGCTTTTTGAATAAGGTTGCCCTCTTCATGCATCACAAGTCCCATCGTCACACTCAAGCGGTTTTCAACACCAGCGAGTAAAAAGGTCATCTTGTTGATATCTGTCTTTATACAGACAAGCCTCTCTTCACTGATACGCTCATCAACACATAAAATACCGAAGGTATCGCCTTCAAGGTGATAAACATTCATCTCATCCGAGTACATATTCACTAAAAAAGCACCCATCTGCTTAAGAAGCTCATCACCGACATCAAAACCTTGTGTATCATTGATCAGACTGAAGTTATCAATATTGATCAGGACAAGGTCTTTAGCACCATCGGTATCCAATGCCTCATTGAGCTTTTGTCGATTAGGAAGTCGTGTAAGCGGATGTGTCGTCATCTGTCGATAGACATCTTCATACTTGTTCGAAAGTTCAATCAATTGCATATACTGCTTGATACCGGAACGAATGACCGTATAAAGCTTATCGACTGTTAGTTCCGTCTTCTCTTTATAGTCGTTGATATCATATTGGTCTATGACCGTACGTTCTGGTACTTCATGAGGTTGCCCAGTACGGATGATAAGACGGATAAAATCATTGTTTAAATCATTGCGGATATAGTTGACAAGGTCTAAACCGGCAGAAGGTGTCTCCATGATAACATCGATAAGGGCCAAAGCGATGTTATCATGCTCTTCAAATCTTTTTTTAGCCTCCTGGGCACTGAGCGCAGAGATCAATTCCAGCGGACGACCTTCGATTGTGACATGCTTTAAGGCACTTCGTGTAATGTCATGAATAGATTCTTCATCATCTACGACAAGAATCTTCCATGCCTTTCCTGAGGCTTCTTGAACTGCCTTTTTCTCTTCGGCAAACTGAAACAGATCACTCATTGAACACCCTCGATATGGATAGTTATAGTGATATAGAGTAACAGCTAAGGAGTTAAATAGATATTAATCCTAAAAAAGAAGTCATATAATTATATTTTATTTAAACCTGCTGTAACAATTTACTCGGCGTCGAGGTTTTCAAGTACTGTTTCGATACGATTAAGTGTCTCATCCTTGCCGATGACAGCCATCACTTCATCCAGTCCGGGACCCGACAGTTTACCCAGAAGTGCTATACGCAAAGGCTGGCCGATTTTTCCAAAGCCGACTTCAAGTTCCGTGATCGTCTCTTCCATAACTTTATGATAATCAATCGGAAGGTGAAGTTCTTGCGCCATATTCAACTTTTCAGCAAAACTTTTCAATACTTCGTCTGCATTGCCTTTAAAGGCTTTTTTCATCCCTTTTACATCATACTCACTCGGTGCCGTCAAGACTTCCTTGACAAGCCCTGCCATCTCTTTGAGTGTCTTCACACGCTCTTTAAGAGCATCCAAAAGAATCTCTTTTTTATCATGGCTGGTCAAGACGATATCATAAGCTTCCAAAGCCCCGGCCAATTCCGTATTTTCCATATTCTTGATATAGTGTGCGTTCAACCAATCCAGTTTTTCAGGGTTGTAGATCGATGCAGACTTATTGATATCTTTCGGATCGAAAAGCTCTAACATCTCCTCCATAGAGAAGATCTCCTGATCGCCATGGGACCACCCCAGACGGACCAAAAAGTTCAGCAATGCCTCCGATGTATAACCCATCTCTTTGTACATCATCACATCTGTAGCACCGTCACGTTTTGAAAGTTTTTTACCATTGGAGTTGTGGATCATCGGTACATGGTAGAACTTCGGAAGATCAAATCCCAGCGCCTCATAGACTACCATCTGTTTGGGTGTGTTTGAAAGATGGTCATCCCCACGGATTACTTCATTGATACCCATCAACGCATCATCCACAGCCACGACAAAGTTATAGGTCGGACTCATATCGGAACGTGCAATGATAAAGTCATCAAGGATATCCTCAGCCTGAAAGGTGATATCGCCTTTGATACCGTCATTAATGATAATAGCACCGGTTTCAGGTGCTTTAATACGGATTACAGGTTCAACTCCTGCTGGAGGTGTTCCCGTAAAATCTCTATATGAATTATCATATCGGGGGCGTTCTTTGCGAGCCGTCTGTGCTTCACGGAGTGCATCAAGTTCCTCTTTCGACATGTAACATTTATAGGCCTTGCCTTCATCCAGTAACTGCTGGATATATTTTTTATAAATGCTCATGCGCTGTGATTGATAAGTGATAACACCATCATGCTCCAAACCGACCCATTCAAATGCATCGACGATCGCCTTCGCTGCTTCTTCATTGTTTCGGCTCATGTCCGTATCTTCAATACGAAGTACGAACTTACCATTGTTTCTTCTGGCCCATAGGTAACTAAACAGAGCCGTTCTAAGGCCACCTATATGCAGATAACCTGTCGGACTTGGTGCAAAACGTGTTACAGTCATTATATTTCCCTGATTTATAGTGGCGCTATTTTAGTTAATCCTTGGTTAAAAGATGGTAAAGTT
>JBFEWG010000185.1:0-2179 GCA_041546465.1 Sulfurimonadaceae bacterium | reverse complement strand
TGCAAGAGAGCGATTTATTATTGGAGAACTGGGAAAAGAGAGATACGAGAAGCCTGCTCAAAGAGATCCATGATCCTGTCATGCTTAATGACCTTTATGCGGCTTCATTACTTTGCTATCCGGACATAAAGGAGAAGCATCACAAAGGGTGGTATGCCTCGTCTTACGGCCGTACTATGTTTAAAGTAAAGGATTGAAAAGAGCCTTCATCAAAGTGCGCAAGTGCAGCAAAAAGAAGGCTGTCAAATGCTGCAATCAGCTTATACGGCAAAGACCCTGATGTCTTCCGATAGTTTTCTTTGCAGGATATTCTGCATAGACATCAATGTCCCACCCGATGATGGACAGGCAACGCATGCTCCCTGGTATTCGATATAGACCAGGATAAGGTCATTTTTTTCTTCGACATTGATCAGGTCCATATCACCATTGTCTTTATGTAAAAAACCTCTGATATCTGCTTCGATAACCGCATCAATAGCATTGATTTTTTCAGTCAGGGTCAGGTTTTTAAAGTTCTCTACGTTACTCATATATTTCCTTATATGTTTTTGTAATTCTAACATTGTTTTGATGAAGGAAGTTTAGCCATTATTGTTTTGATTCTACTTAAAGTAAAAACCACTTATTTTATGTCAGTTTGGAAGAACAATTGAAGAATACAAAAAGGATGGAATGCGTTATATGAAAGTCAGGAACACTATGTTTAAGTACCCATCTTTTCAAGCATATTCAAGACCTTTTTCAGGTCTTCAAGCTCATCACCTTCTGTACTGTCACAAAGGTCTGTTCGGACTTGTATACCGAATTGTCCGCATGCCTGGATAAACGCTTCTGCTTCTCTCTTCTTCTGATCATCACTGTCCCTGCACAGATAAAAGATAGGAAACGAGCCTTGAGCATTTAACAGGCTTTTTAGATCACTGCCCGCGGTCTGATCAGCCTGCATGAATGGTGAGCGTACATAGACAGAGTGTGCCTTGGACAAGATACCATGCAACATCGCTCCATAGCCTCCCCTACCGCTTCCGTACAGGTAGATATGCTCTTCACACTCATACTCCTGGGCGATCCGGTCAATAAGCTCTTGCAAAAGCTCTTTTATAGCAAGGTCACCATTCGTACCCAGCCAGGAGACAGCTTCATCTTTCTCATGAATAGGTGTAAGCACATTCCACATCTTATATTCGAAGTTAAACGCCCCGCGCCCATCTTGATCATGCAAGATGACAATCAAGGGAACAAAATTGGAGATCAAGGCAGCCGGAGTAAAACGGTAATAGAGCCTCTGCCTCGTCTCATTTTCTATATAAAAAAGGTCATCTTCTTTTCCCGTCATATATTGCATCGTTTTTTGATCCCTTAGCTGTATCTGTACGCTTAACAGATACGTTCTGTCTCACCATTAATCATCTGTGTCACACTAAGCTTTGTCCCTTCGTGCTTTATGATGACTTCACCATACTCTGCAGGTGTGTACATACGCAGTGTGACTGTCCGTGACTGTTCATCTCCGACATCCTTCACCGGCTTGAAACCTCTTCCCGTATAATAGCTGATACACTCATCCACACTGCCAAAAACCTCTTCAACCTGTTCCTCTTGAGCACTCTCCTCTTCAACAACTGGTACCGTTGCATCGGCTTCATCTTCCTCATAGACCATTCCAACCTGATCATCAGCATTGGCAAGTTTGATCTGGACACCGTTTTGTCTATCAACATACGCGATCTTCTGTCCAACGGCCGGCTCAGTCTCACTTTCTACCCATTCCTGTCGGCTAAAAGACCTGCTTTCGCCCTCAGGAAGCATAACAAGACCTGATCCTTCTACTTCATTATACTGATAAATCATACCGATATAAACCATTTTTCCCTCACAAAACAGATAATTTAAACGAGATTCTAACCTCTTTAGCCTAAGAGAACGATATCTTCAACAAAACGCTTACAGACAGGTCTGTTTTAAGTCTTGGCTGAGTTTCTCCGCTTCTTGATACGTCTTCCACCATATAGCAAGTTCACGTGAGTGTGGAGACTCCTTGTCATTGAGGATTTTTTCAAACATCTCCTCATCCAAAGCCTTTATCTCAGCAGACAGGTCTGCGACACAGTCCAAGGGGTAATCATAGGTAGTAATACACTCGATGATCTCGTCAGGGACCTCTTTGCCAAGTGAC
>JBFEWG010000175.1:0-3254 GCA_041546465.1 Sulfurimonadaceae bacterium | reverse complement strand
ATGAGTGTTGCTGAAGCTGTCGCTGCTGCTGGTAAAGCGGCTGGCGGTACTGCTGAAGTATCTGCATTCGTTCGCCTTGAAGTCGGTGAAGGTATTGAGAAAAAAGTCGATGACTTTGCTGCTGAAGTTGCAGCACAAATGGCATAGTCCTTCCGACTTATGTCTTAGGCTTAAGAAGAGACTTTTCTCTTCTTAATTCTTCCCTTTAAGTAAAACCCCTTTATAATTTCTTTCAAAAAACAAGTTTGAATTACCATGCAACTACTTAATGCTAAAAATTTGGCACACAATTTTGATTATCCGCTTTTTGATGATATCAACCTTACTCTAGATACCCATGAATCGATGGCTATTATCGGTGCTAGCGGGAGTGGAAAGTCTACACTGTTGCACATCCTTTCCTCACTTCTTAAGCCCAATACAGGCAGCGTCGAGTTGTTTGACAATGATATTTACGCACTGAGCAAAAATGAACTTGTCAAAATGCGCAGGGATGATATTGGTATGGTCTTTCAGTCACACTATCTGTTCAGAGGTTTTTCAGGATATGAGAACCTGGAAGTAGCAGCTATTCTCAGTCAAAATACGATCAATAATGATTATTTGGAAGGACTGGGTATCAGTGATGTGATCCATCAGAAGGTCACAGAGCTTTCAGGAGGCCAGCAACAGCGTGTCTCGATTGCTCGCGTACTGACAAAAAAGCCGCGTCTGATTTTTGCGGATGAGCCTACCGGAAACCTTGATCATGAGACAGCTTTAGAGGTGATGAAGCTCTTTAAGGAGTATATTCAAAAGGAAGAAGCTGCAATGGTCTTGGTGACGCATGAAGAGAACCTGGCCATGGAGTGTGATCATGTCTACAGACTTAAAGATATGAAGCTGCTCAAAGTCAAATAGAGATACGTCTAGGGAGGACAATGGAAGTTATTGAGTTTTTGACACCGGCAAATGTCGTTGGCTTTCTTCTTCTTTTCTTTCGCTTCGCGGGACTGTTCATTATGGTACCCCTGTTCTCGCATACTTCCATCCCCGTTACTGTCAAGACCTCAATGGCCTTTGTCTTCTCAGTCCTCTTTTTTTCCGTGATGCCGCCTTTGCAACTTGAAGTGACGACACCCAATGTCGTTTTGGCAATTCTCAGCGAGTTTCTTTTGGGGTTCACGGTGGGGCTGATGCTACAGCTCGTAATGAACATTATGACCTTTGCAGGGATTCAGATCTCATTTATCATGGGGTTTTCGATGGCTTCTGTTATCGATCCGCAATCGGGTATATCCATGCCTATTATCAGTAATATTCTCGCACTTCTGGCACTGATGATCTTTTTGGCACTGGACGGACACCATGTGGTACTGCTTTTTGTCAATGATTCACTGCAGGAGGTCGCTTTAGGTGGGTTTGTTCTCAAAGAAAATGTGTTTACATATATGCTGAATGCTACGACGAATATGTTTGTCGTGGGCTTTATGATCGCTTTTCCTATTATTGCACTCTCTTTGTTGGCAGATATAATCTTTGGGATGCTGATGAAGACAATGCCTCAGTTTAACCTTCTTGTCATCGGTTTTCCCATTAAGATCATGGTTGCTTTTGTTGTAATTATCGCAACGCTGGCAACGTTCATGGGAATCTTTAAAACGGAGATGTTTGAGGCGTTTAACAGTCTCCCACTTGTTTATCAGTAAGGTTTGGAACGTTTGAGAAGAGTATGAAAAGTCGTATTACAGAGATTCTCCTCATAGGTAGCAATAGAGTACCTTGTTTTGAGCACTTTACTGTTTAGCTCTTCACTAAGCAGGAAAAACCGGTTGTTATCTATACATATGAAAGACCCTTTTATCATATTGGAAGTTCCAAATGGCTGTAAGCTCAGGACTGAAATGTTTTTCACAAGAGTGAGCTTTAGTGCCCCATTGTCTTTAGCAATCGGCCCCTGTGTGATCAGGGTTATGGGCACATCTTTTTTTGCAAGACTTTTGAGGTGTTTTATGAGCAGATAATCATCAAGACCACCGGTAAAGATATAGACCTCTCGGTGTGCTTTGTCTATATGCGTGTAAATCGTATTCATAAGATGATCCGCATCATCAGGAAGCAGGAAAGTTTCTTGAGAAAATAAAAAAAGAGGCCAAAAAATTAAAAGTCGAAGCAAGTTTTTCCCCATTTTCATCACATCTTGATGTTTTTTAGCTAGAATATCTTTAAATAACCATTCAAAAAGTAATTATATACCAAAAGGCTTTTGATATGAAGATACTCCTCATTAATGATAATCCAGTGGTTGGAAAACTCGTCACCTTAAGCGCTCAGAAGACAGGGGATACACTTACACCTGTAAGTACTGTTGAGGATGTTGAATCAGGTGCGTATGACTTGGTATTGATTGATGACGGTTCGTACTCCCCTGAAATGATGGATGCTTTAGGGGAGAAGATAACATTTGCACAGAGTTGTTTTGTCGGTTCACGAACGGCAGACAAACCAGAAGCTTTCACACGGGAGTTAAAAAAGCCTTTTCTACCGACGGACCTGGTAGACGCCTTTATGGAAATCTCTTCAAGTTCGGCCGACTCCAAAGAGCCGGAAGTTGATTCAGAGAGTGATGTGTTTGCAAGTGATATTGAAGACTTGGAAGATGGTATCGAGGGTCTTGAATCGATTGATGAGCTTGACGATGGACAGGGCTCCGAAGGAGGAGTGATCGACTTGGAAGAGGAAGAGAGCTTTGAAGAAGGGCTTTCATCAGAGGATGAGATAGTTTCACTCGATGATGTCCTGGAAGGGATGGAAGATGAAGATGAACTTGAAGAAGGTCTGGATGATTCGCAGAACCAGATTGAAGATGATCTGAGTGCTGAGGCAGAAAGTGTTCTTGATGCAGAAGAGGTCAAGGAAGTTCAGGAGCTATTGGAAGAGACAGAAGCATTTGATGATGAACCTGAAGAAGAAGTGACTATTGAAGAGGATTTGAAAGCCGCATCCGTGCTTGCTGATGAAAAGACGCTTGATGAGATCAATGATGCTCTTGAAGACATAGAAGATGAAACAGATATGTCAGCTGATGAAGAGGACGCACTCTCTTTGGATGAAGCGATGGAAGCATTAGAAGTGTTGTCTGACGAGGAAGAAGAGACTGAAGAGACAAGTGAAGACGAAGACCTGGACAAGCTTCTTGAAGAGATCGAAGAGGAAGGCAGTGAGAGTTCAGATGAGGAACTTCTTGAAGCGTTAGCCGATGGAGAAGAGTTACT
>JBFEWG010000058.1:0-12146 GCA_041546465.1 Sulfurimonadaceae bacterium | reverse complement strand
TTCGATGACGTCATAGATATCATCCGAGGTGATCCTGCCGACTAGTTTACCCTGCCAGTCGAGAACCGGTAAAACAGAGAGGTCATACTGCTCAAACATCTTCGCGACACTCTCTATCTCTTCCGTCGCCTCAACCGATAGGAAATGGTATTCATCCTCTGCAAGAATATCTTTGAAATTCCTTGTAAAGTCCATAACGATAAGATCTTCGAGAGATATCCCTGCCAGCAGCCTGTTATTGTCATCTACGAGGAACAACTGATAGATGTTTTCCAGTTCACCCTCGGCTTTCAAACGGCGGAGCCTGTCGATCGCTTCTTGTACACTCTCTTCAAGTTTCGCATCAAAGAGCTCCGTCTGCATCCATGCACCGGCTTGATGTTCGTCATAACGGCGAAGTTTGTCGATATCATCCCTATACTCTTCATCAAGGTGCGCGACTACCGCCTCGGACTTATCCTCATCCAGATCATCAATATCTTGAAAAAGGTCTGTTGCATCATCTGATTCAAGATTCTCGATTGCACCGGCAAGTTCTTCTGTTGAAAGCGCTTCAATCGCCTCATCTTTGAAGTTTTCAGGAAGTTCAAGCAGGACATCCCCCAGAATATCATGTGGGATTTTTCCAAGAAGTTCCAAGAAAGCCTCTTTACTCTCTTTCTTACGTACTTTTTTAAGCAGGTAAGCAATATCACTCGGATGAAGGCTGTTTTCTTCAGTATCTTGCAGATACAACTCGAATGAGTGCATCATCTCATTAAAGCGATGCATGTTCTTCTCCTGTTTTTTCAGGTAAAAGTTCCTCGTCATTCAAATAATAGACATTATCGAAGTCAGCAGTGAATTCTACCTTCGTCTTCGCTGCTAAATGCAACTCGACTGTTTTGTTATACTCTTCTTTCAAATGATTGAAAGCTGTGAGCTTTTTACCTTTGAGTTTATTCGTTGCAATGCGGATAACACGGGCAGGATTGCGTGCTTGTCCGTTCTTATAGAGTCCAAAATGCAGGTGAGGTCCGCTTGAGAGACCGGTACTTCCAACGTAGCCTATCACGTCACCTTTCTTGACATATTTGCCTCGTCTGATGCCCTTTCTAAACGCTCTTTGATGGGCATAAAGTGTCATATAACCGTCACTGTGCTGTATCTTTATCAATTTTCCGTATCCGCGTGTATAGCCTGCAAAGATCACCCGTCCGCTACCAGCGGCACGAATAGGTGTACCCGGACGTGCGGCGTAGTCAACCCCCAGATGTGCCCGATATTTCTTAAGTATCGGATGGTAACGTCGTTTGGTAAACCCTGAACTGACCCGGGCATTTCGGACGGGACGGTTTAACATAAAGCCTTCCGCTTCAACCCCTTTCTCATCATAATACCGACCGTCACTGTTTAGGTAGATATAGTGCTTCTTCTTGTTCATCTCAATCATTGCTACTTGCAGTACAGGCATACTGAAAGGACGGCCGAAACGGTATTTTTGTTCATAGACCATCACCAGGTGATCTCCTTTTCGCAGGTCTCTGCGAAAATTAAGCGAGTTCTTGAAAGCATTGACAAACTGGTGAGCCAGTTTTTTCGACCCGGTTGCCTTGACGATATCAAAATAAGGAGAGTTCTCTATCTCGACAGTAAAAGCTTCCTGCTGTTTAGTATAGACGATAGGAACAGACTCAAACTTATACTTGTCATTTTCTCTGTACAGATGCAGCTGTAACTCGTCACTTACGGGGATAAGTACCTGTTCAATCGTATTATTGCTATCACGTAGTAACTGCACATTGACACCGGCATATATCTCTTCCGTGATCGTCTGATCATCTTTGTCAAGGTTATAATAGATCTTCTGTGGAAGGTTATATTTTTCCAAAAAATTCAAAAAGGTTTCGCCGCTTTCCCACTTCGAGAATTCAACTTGTGATGCAGATAAAAAACAAGGCAATAACACAAGGATAAAAAGTCTGAACATAAATAAATGCCTCTTGTAAAATTGAGAAAGAGTATCCAATCTTCACTTATCATCGTATAAATCAGACAAATTTCAATCCTAATTAGCCTTTAATTCTATTGCAAGTATAATCCCCCTTATTTATAACCATAGAGGAAACAATGCGTCTTATCTTACTTTCTGTCTTTTTTACAAGTTATCTTTTTGCCATTATCAATACACCTGTACATACCTCCATTACATCTGTAAATGAGCAAGAAATCACAACACCCCTGGTTGACGGTGTTCAAATCGGGATGTATGGAGCCATTGTCCATTGGTTCGATGAGACCCACTCAACTGCTCTCTCCTGGGTAGAGGTCAAAAAAATTGATGACGAGAGTATCACGTTGAGTATGGTTCCTATTCTTGCTCTTGAACAGAGTGCTTTACCAAGCGGGAACTGGCTGCCTAAGGTTGGTGATGAAGTCATCCTTGGATACAACTACCAGCGTGGTCTTCTGATTGCACCTAACTCAAGTATTTACAAAAAGATAAGCCATTATCATCAAGAAAGAAGCTGGGTACACCCTGATATCTTTGCCACGACCTTATCAAGCAATGGTCATCCCACTCCACTGCGTGAAGACTTTACTGAGATGTGTAGAGCAAACAATATCGGTATTGTCTCATTCATGTTCGACAAATCCATTATCACCCTGGATTGCCAAAGCTTTAAAATCCTGGAGAACAAATCTACCTCGATAAGAGCAAAAGATCCCCAGCTTCCGTTTTACACCAGAGTCACGAATATAGAGGCCAACTGGTTTGGTGAGGGAAGTGATGAGATGGAAGAGTATAGCCCGCATTACATCGAGCTCATCGCAGAAAACAATCCAGAAAATGAATGGATCCAGATCTATAAAAGGAAGCGTGAACAGGCAGCCATGGAAAATGAAGGTTCTTGGTTTGATAACTTTTTCGGAAATCTCAAACTGGAAAGAGTCCAAGATGATGAATACGATGACGACAACTAATCCAAACAAGGGAGAAAAATAAATGAATAAAGTACATTTTGACTATTTTAAGAACATTGTCGGAGAAGAGAATATCTATGATGACAAAGCTCACCTGATCGCTTACTCGTATGATGCCACACGTGAGCACTTTGAACCCGATGCTGTTATCTTTCCACGCAGCGAAGACGACATTTCCAAGATTTTAAAATATTGTAATGAGAACAATATCATTATCGTACCGCGTGGTGCAGGAAGTGGTTTCACAGGGGGAGCCATCCCTTCTGAAGGCGGTATTGTGTTAGCCTTTGAAAGACATATGAACAAGATCCTTGAGATCGATATGCAAAACATGGTTGCTGTCGTTCAACCCGGCGTTATCAATATGGATCTTCAAAAAGCTGTCGAAGAGGTCGGACTTTTCTATCCACCAGACCCTGCCAGCCAAGATTACTCGACGATTGGCGGGAATGTCAACGAAAATGCCGGTGGTATGCGTGCAGCTAAATACGGAATTACAAAAGACTACGTCATGGCAATCCGTGCCGTTCTTCCTAATGGTGATATCATCAAAGCTGGTAAACGTACGATTAAAGATGTCGCCGGCTACAATATTGCAGGTATTCTAATCGCCTCTGAAGGTACACTTGCAGTAACAACGGAAATAACATTGAAGCTTCTTTCCAAACCTAAATTGACAAAGACCGCTATGGGAATCTTTCCTACCGTTACAGAAGCAATGGAAGCCGTCTACAAAACCATGGCCGGTGGTGTCACACCTGTAGCAATGGAGTTTTTGGACAACCTCACGATCCGTGCCGTTGAGCAGACCTACCATAAAGGTCTTCCAGTCGATGCCGGTGCAATCCTGGTTACAGATGTGGATGGGAACCTTGAAGATGACCTGAACTTCCAGCTTGATCTGATAGAAAAGATTTTCAAAGAGAACGGGTGTTCTGAATTTAAGCGTGCCAAAGATGATAAAGAGGCGGCTGATCTCTGGTTTGCACGACGTAATGCCAGTCAGTCTATCACCGTATATGGAAGTAAAAAACTCAATGAAGACGTTACTGTACCACGTGCCGTCTTACCGGAACTCCTTGAAAAGTTTTATGCTATCGCAGAAAAATACAAGATAAACATCCCATGTTTCGGTCATACGGGTGATGGAAATGTCCATACCAATGTTATGGTAGACGGATCAGATCCTGAGCAGGTCAAGATAGCCTACCAGGCGATTGAAGAAGTATTTCAGGCAACTGTTGACTTGGGCGGGACACTCAGTGGAGAACACGGTATCGGTATTGCTAAAGCGCCATATATGTCTATGGCATTTAGTGAAGAGGAGATGAATCTGTTTAACACGATCAAAAAAGCCTTTGACCCGAACAACATCCTTAACCCCCATAAGATGGGACTGAAATAACGAAGACAGTGCACACTGAAAAAGAGTGTGCAGCTATTGCTTTTCTTCTGATATAATTGTCCTTTTAGCAAAGGACTCCGATGATAAAACTCAAGAATATCAAACTTTCCTATAAGGTTATTCGCACCTACTTCACCTCTTTGTTTGATAAAGACATTACCTATTATGCTTCAAGTTTAAGTTTTTACACACTTTTCACACTCGTTCCCGTCATGCTTATCGTCTTATCCATTTCGACCTCGTTGACAAGTTTTGATGCTTTTTACAGCAATATCAAGTCTTTCATTATGGACAACATCCTTCCTGTATCATCGGATGCCTTTTCAGGCTTCATCGACAGTTTTATGCAAAACTCGATGCAATTAAGTATTATCGGGATCATATCTGTAATTGTCTCTTCTATGCTATTCTTTCAAAACTTTGAATATATCGTCAACAAGATCTTCAAGACAAAACCCCGCGGTTTTTGGGAGTCGTTGACAACCTACTGGACCCTGGTCACGCTGACACCGATTGCCCTTGTCTTCTCTTTTTATCTCTCTAATGAGCTGCAAACGATCTTGGGTGCTAATGAGTACACTAAAACACTCAATATTCTGGAGCTTTTTCCCTATCTTATCATCTGGTCGCTTTTTTTCCTGATTTACAAGATATCTGCCAATGTCGAGATATCAAACAGGGCAGCCGGTATCAGCTCCTTTGCCGTCTCACTCACCTGGTATCTAGCTAAGATCGGATTTATCTCCTATGTCCTGCAAAACAAGACCTATGCGACGATTTACGGTTCCTTTTCAACACTGATATTTTTCTTTTTGTGGGTATATCTCTCCTGGATCATCTTTATCTACGGTTTAAAACTCTGCTATACGATTGAGCAGGTAGCCCAGGAAGCCAAAAGTGAAGAGGAAGAGGAAATAGAAGAAGAACTTGTTGAAGACAGCCAGGATACTGAGGATGAGATAGAAGAAGAGACCCCATAAAGGAAAGAAAACCTCAATACTCTTGGCTTGAATACTCAACAATATATTAAGTAGAAAATCCAGACTGTCTCCCTGCCCGACAAGATGCAAGAAAAGCACTAAAGGATAGAAGGCAATAAACAACATTGTCAACAGAGGTGAATAGAGTTGATGCAGTGAGAAAGTGCCGAAATATACATGTACAATCGGCAGCATTGCCAAATAGACCCATAGGTGCAGCAGGATGAAACTCTGCCAGGGCTTCAGTGCTTTCATATGATACAAAAAAAGAAAAATATAGAAGACTCCCGCGACCGACAACCAAAACCCTAAGCTAAACAACAGTTTCGGCCATAATGTGATTAAAAAGGCCACCACCCAAAATACAGAAGCAAAAGAGAGTATCTTTATACCCCTGTCGTAGAGAAAATAAGCAAAAAGACTCATACTAAATGCACGTAAAAGTGAAGGGACAAAGTCCAAGAAGTAAAGATAGGCAAAGAGTATCATCAAGACAAGAACAGAAATATCTCTGAAGGAATTTCTATAAGGAAAAAACCTATTTTGAGCAGGTCTGTACATAGACTTAAAAAGTGTAAACAGTATAAAGCTTAATACCCCCAGATGAAATCCGCTGATGGCAAGAAGATGATTAACACCCAATACCGAGAGTTGCTCACGTAAAGACTTGTCTATAGGAGCTGCAAAGAACAGGGCCTTGAAAATCGCAAGAGGTTTACCGCTGTGTATCTCATCTAAAGAGTCCATGATCCGGTATCGTTCCTGCTTTAAGGACGCTCTTGATAAAAGGACACTCGGTGCATAAAACCCTCTTAAATAATTGATGAAATCAAGCTCTTTAGTGAACCATCTCACCTCGACCTGATATCCACGTAGATCTATCAAGTCCTCTCTACTGGTAGTGTAAAAAGAGAATCCCTCTGTACTTTGCAGTTTTAAGACCCAAGCGTTTTTCTTTTTATACTGATTGACTACCCATGCTGTTGATATATAGTTATCAAAACGTGTCAGTTTTTTGTATGCGCGGTATTCGAAAAGAAGTGAAAGAAAAAAGAGGAGGCACAAAAGAGACAGGATTCCCCCTCTTTGCCGCCATGAAGAGAATATCTCAGTGTTAGATAGGAGGGAGGGAGACGCTCTCATTGCCGACATCCATCTGCGCTTCTGTAGCCTGAACATTCTCGAATGAGATTTCAACACCGCCAAAGGCCGGAGCGTCGACAAATCGTGTCAACTTTTTCTGGAAGATAAGCTTGACATGGCCCGTAGGACCGTTACGCTGTTTACCGATGATGATCTCGGCCTCTTCCTCTTCTTTTTCCACATAGGTCGGCGTAAACTCTTTTCCTTCTGCCTTCGCCGCTTTTTCACGCTCTTTCTCCTCTTTGTAGAGGTAGACGTCATCCCTGTAGACAAACATGATAATATCCGCATCCTGCTCAATCGCACCCGATTCACGAATATCTGAGAGCATCGGGCGTTTATCATTACGCCCTTCTACACCACGGTTTAGCTGAGAAAGTGCGATAATAGGCATCCCCAGTTCACGTGCAAGCATCTTGAGCCCGCGTGATATCTCTGAGACTTCCGCCTGTCTGTCTCTACCTGCCGTCTGCATGATCTGAAGATAATCGATGACCGCCATCTCTATCTCAGGGTGTTGTGACTTGAGTTTGCGGAGTTTGGAACGGAGCTGATTGATCGTCACCCCTGCTCCGTCATCGACAAAGAGCTTGGCATTGTTCATCATATCCAGACTCGCGTTCAGACGTGACCACTCCTCATCGTTCAGGTCCCCTACACGCAGTTTCTGCAGATAGATGGAAGTGTGTGCGGAAAGAAGACGCAGCATCAGCTGTTCAGCCGGCATCTCCAAAGAGAAGAAAGCGACACCATTTCCGTGGACCAGCTGGTTTAAGACAATGTTCAATGCGAATGATGTCTTACCCATGGCAGGACGTGCCGCGATGATGATAAGGTCACCTTTTCCAAAACCGGTTGTCATTTTGTTCAATTCGGCAAACCCCGTATCAACACCGACCAATACGGAGTTACCACGCGCCTTCATCTCTTTAATGTATTCCATGGTGTCAAAGGTCACCGTCTTGGAGTCTTTAAAGTCTATATTCTCGTTTGCCTGGGTGATCTCATAAAGCTTTTTCTCGACGACATCGATCACCTCCATACTCGGAAGATCCTCTTCAACAGTCACACGTTTGATCTCTGTCGTCAAGGTCAACAGTTTACGCTTGACTGCCTTGTCCTTAATCTCGTTAACATAGGCTGCCGTATTGGATATCGGGTTAGAGGAGAGGATATCAAGCATGACGCCTTCATCAAAACGTTTCTTTGCATTGAGCGCTTTTTTAATGAACTCTTCATCGATCGGTTGAGACTCACGATGAAGCTCAACCATCGCAGTGTATATCTCTTGATGTGCCGGAAGATAGAAGTCATCAACTTGAAGTTTTGCTTCAACGTCTTCAAACTGTGAAGGCTCAAAGATAATTGAGTTCAGAACAGAACGTTCTATATTGATATTATAAAGTGTCTCTTCCATCTATTCACTATCCTCGGCTGCTTTTTCAACCTCTTCGATGAACCGTTTCACCAGGTCTTTTTCTTCCAAACGCGCAACGACATCACCTTTGACCATCACAAGTCCCGAACCTTTTCCATACGCAATCGCCACATCCGCATGTTTTGCTTCGCCTATCGCATTGACCACACAACTCATCACCGAGACATCCAGAGGTGCCTTGATATGCTTTGTCTTCTCTTCGATCTCAGCGACTGCCGTGACAAGGTCTGCTTCGATACGTCCACAAGTCGGACATGAGATGATATTGAGACCATCTTTGGCTGCACCCGAGTCTTTTAAGATCGCTTTTGCAACCTTTACCTCTTCTTCCAGCTCACCGGTGATAGAGACACGCATCGTATCGCCGATGCCATCAAGTAATAAAGTCCCTAGACCGATAGCACTCTTGATCGTCGCATGAAAGATCGTTCCAGCTTCCGTAACCCCCAAATGAAAGGGGTAGTTATTTTTGGGACGCAACATCCTGTAGGCATCCACTGTACGTTCAACATCAGAAGCCTTCAATGATACTTTTATATCCTCAAAACCGAGGTCTTCCAAAAACTTAATATTATATTCTGCCGAGGCAACCATACCCTCAGCCGTCTGACCGTAACGCTGTTCAAACTCTTTTTCAAGACTTCCTGCATTCACACCGATACGAATGGGGATATTTCTCTCCTGACACGCTTTGACAATATCTTTAACTCGCGATTTTTCACCGATATTACCCGGATTGATACGTATGCAGTCCACACTTTCTGCGGCAATAAGAGCAAGTTTATAATTAAAATGGATATCAGCAACCAAAGGTAATGAAATCTGCTCTTTTATTGATTTTAAAGCGAGAGCATCTTCTTCATTAGGCACAGCAACACGGACAATATCACAGCCGGCAAAATGCAATCTGTTGATCTGTTCAACGGTTGCTGCAACATTGGCTGTCTCTGAATATGTCATGGACTGTACCGAGATTGGGGCATCCCCGCCCACAGGAACATCTCCGACATATATTTTCTTGGTTTCATAGCGTTTTATCATAAAGTGATTTTATCTTTTTGTAGGTAAAAATGAGCTTGATACGTCTATCTAATTAAACAATGCCCCTGTGCTATTTCTATGCAGAGGTTTCTCTGAATGATATGCTTGTATTTTTTAAACAAAGTCAAGCGGATCCATATCCACTTCACACAATGTGTTCTTACTCATTTTGATTGCCTTGATAAGATCCGTACTTTTATCAGCACGCAGCAGGATCTGAAAACGAAACTTATTAGCGATCTTCTCTATAGGAGAAGGACCGTATCCTACGATCTCTATATTTGGCATTTGATAAAGTTTTTGTAAGACCTCATTCATTTTATCACTGGCTTTTTCTGACTTCTTATCTGCAAAACTCAATCGAGCTAACTTTTTATAGGGTGGATACAGCTCTTTTCTGAACTCTTTCTCCTCTTCCAAGAAAGCTTCATAGGCATTGACGAACGGATCAAAGAACTCCTGATTAAAACTCTGAACAAGTACTATTGCATCTTTTTTTCTTCCACTTCTACCTGCAATCTGAATCAAAAGTGAAAGTGCTTTTTCACGGGCACGATAATCACTCATCTGCAAAATATTATCTATACCCTGCACGACAGCCAGTGTGACATCATGATAATCATGTCCCTTTGAAAGCATCTGTGTACCGATTAAGAGGTCTATCTCGCCTTCATTAAAAGAGGATAACAGCGCCTTAAGTTTCTTTTGTGTCGTGATAATATCCCTGTCAAACTGTCCGACATTTAGTTCTGGGTATTTCTCTTGAAAATATTCTACAGCCTCTGCCGTGCCCAGCCGACTTGTCTTCAAGATACCTTCATTACACTCGGGACAACTCTCCGGAATAGGTTCCTGGAAATTACAATAATGGCATTTGACCCGGCGGCTAAACTTATGCAGACTCATTCCGACATCACAATAGGGACACTTATAGGTATAGCCACAATGATCACATATCAGATATTTAAAGTTCGCCCGTGTCGGTAAAAAGAGCATCGATTGTTCTTTCTTGGCAACGGTCTTCATGACAGCCTCTTCAATGATCGGTGTTATCTCTTCGATATGTGGCTCATATACAAAACGCTTCTGCTGTTTGAAATGCCCGCCTTTCAAACGTACATGAGGAAACTTGACATAGGATGACAACGATGGTGTCGCACTCCCCAACAGGACAGGGATATCTAAAATCCGTCCATAGTATATCGCCATATCACGAGCATGGTAACGCGGTCTTGAGGAGGCCTTATAACTGTCATCATGTTCTTCATCAACGACAATAAGTCCTAATTCATCTATCGGCAAGAAGAGTGCTGAACGTGCACCGGCAATGACCTTAGCAGTGCCGTCATAGATCTTTTCAAGATTCTTCTCTTTCTGTTTTTTCGTCAACTTCGAGTGCCACATCACGACACTCTCGCCAAAATGCTCTTCCAGGCGTATCTGCATCTGGGGTGTCAATGAGATCTCCGGCATCAGCATCAAAACTCTTTTACCTTTTGACAAGACCTCTTCAAACCATTTCATATAGATCTCTGTCTTGCCTGAACCTGTGTCACCGAAAAGCAGTGACACCTTATGAGTTTTTAGTTCCTCAAGTGCATTCATTTGGCGAGATGAAAGCTGAATAGCCGTACTTGCATGCATCGATATGCTTGTCTCTGTAGACAACTTAAATGGTGTAAAAACAGAAAGTGCTTCACCCATGGAGCAAAAGTAATATTCAGATATAAATTTTGCTAGATCAAACTGTTGTTGCTTAAAATAGAAATCGCTTTTTAACACAATCTCTGAGGTCTCGAAGTCAGGTTTTCCAACTTCTTCCAAAACAACACCTTTTTTTTCTGATGTGCGAAAAGGTACTGTTACTATATCGAATTGAGTAAATTTATTATTTGAAGCGTAGGTTAAAGGCTCTAATGGAGAGCCTAGAAGAGAGATCTGATAGTAGTACACTTATCGTGTTAAATTACTACAAAGTGCTTTTTCTGCAGCTGTACCAGCTGTTGGATCACATGTGAATGTACCGTTTGTCTGATTATAATCAAAATCAACAGTTACCGAGTTTAAGTGAAAGTGGTACAAAGTATCATCTGTCTTACTCCATCCACCACTACCGGTACTAGGTCTTATGCCTGTTTGCACGACAGTATTAAACAATGGGTCCGCACCACCTAAAGATGCTGTATAATTGGTTTGACCTCTGAACATACGGGCCTGTCTCTCATTGATAATCCCTGAACGTACCGTTAGAATGTCCGCACGTCCCTGCGCGATATGAGCGTCATCACGCGTTGCTGCCAGTTTTGGAACAGCGACAGCAGCTAAAATCCCCAGTATCACGATCACCCAAATAAGTTCAATCATCGTAAATGCATTTCTGTTAGTAAACAACACGTCCTCCTGTTAAAAATATATTATATTTGCTTGGATCAAAAACCGTCTGAAGTTGCTTGCAAAGACTATCTGTTGTTGCATTCTCAGAAACCGTCAGGTTAGCGTCCCCACCACCTTCATTCACCTGTATACGTATACAATCCGTCGTCGATCCCATTTTAAAGTCGACCGCTTTATTTGGAACATCCAATGTAGCTTCATTTGAACCTACCAGAATTTCTACTGCTCTTGACATAAGAGACAAGTCATCCTCTATTTTTCCCTGGGATACAGTATGAGCTGCAATTTCATTAACAGCAATTGAAACAGACTGGATAATCTTGGCGACTTTGGCATCATCACGTGTTGCACTTAATTTTGGAATTGCTACTGCGGCCAAAATACCTAGAATAACAATTACAAAAATAAGTTCTATCATTGTAAACGCAGTTCTCATGGAAAAACCTTTTATTAAGATTTTCAACTAGGAAGCAGAAAGTATCCCCTGCTCCCAATAGTTACTCTATAAAAGAATTAGTTCCAGTTAACGCTTGATCCACCGAATGAGTGTGTTACAGAACCACCAACACCACCAGTTACTTTAGATGCTGCATTCAGGATACCTGTACAAACTGCTGATGTATCAACACCTGCATCACCAACTGTAAAGTTACCATCAGCTGCTCCAGCAGTCGTTGTATTTAATTCAACACAGTTACCTTTTGCAGGATCAGCTACATAAAAATATGATGTAGTATTGAAATCTGCACCACCGTTAAATAGTGTTACATTTGTCATCTCT
>JBFEWG010000173.1:0-3329 GCA_041546465.1 Sulfurimonadaceae bacterium | reverse complement strand
TATGGCATTAAATGTATATTATGACAAAGATTGTAATATCGATCTGATCAAAAGCAAAAAGGTTGCAATGATCGGTTTCGGTTCTCAAGGGCATGCACACGCTGAAAACCTACGTGATTCAGGTGTTGAGGTTGTTGTCGGACTTCGTAAAGGCGGATCTAGCTGGGCAAAAGCTGAAGCAAAAGGTTTCAAAGTAATGACAGTTGCAGAAGCATCTGCTTACGCTGACGTAGTTATGATTCTTCTTCCAGATGAAAACCAAGCAGAGATCTACGCAAACGAAATCGCTCCAAATCTAAAATCTGGTGCTACTATCGCTTTCGGTCATGGTTTCTCAATTCACTATGGTCGTATTCAACCAGCAGCAGACATCAACGTTACTATGATCGCTCCAAAAGCTCCAGGTCATACTGTACGTTCTGAGTTTGTTAAAGGTGGTGGTATTCCTGACCTTATCGCTGTAGGACAAAACCCAAGCGGTACAACTAAAGAGCTTGCACTATCTTATGCATCTGCTATCGGTGGTGGTCGTACAGGTATTATTGAGACGACATTCAAAGACGAAACTGAAACTGACCTATTCGGTGAGCAAGCAGTACTTTGTGGTGGTGTATCTGCACTTGTTCAAGCAGGTTTCGAAACACTTACAGAAGCTGGTTACCCAGAAGAGATGGCATACTTCGAGTGTCTACACGAATTAAAACTAATCGTTGACCTGATGTTCGAAGGTGGTATTGCTGATATGAGATATTCTATCTCTAACACTGCTGAGTATGGTGATATGGTTTCAGGACCACGTGTTATCGGTGAAGAGTCTAAAAAAGCTATGAAACAAGTTCTTAAAGAGATTCAAAACGGTGTATTCGCTAAAGACTTCGTATTAGAAGGTCAGGCAGGTTACCCACGTATGAATGCTGAACGTCAAAACCTTAAAGCTCATCCGATTGAACAAACAGGTGAAAGACTACGTGCTATGATGCCGTGGATCAAAGCGAACAAGATCGTCGATCAAGACAAAAACTAAAACATATTTCGGCGCATGTTTGCGTCGATGAATGCTTCTAACTGACTCTTTTCAATCTTCAACATTTAATATTAATCTTTATTGTAACCGTCAAGACTATATTTTCCGCCACCTTGCAAGAGGATTGTCAACGATGTCATCAAATAGAACATTTGCAGCTCAATACCCCATGCCCCATGCTTGGTCACTGAGAATATATCTCCGGTATGAGCTAGTGCTATTGCGCCACACATTGTCATCATGATGAGTAAAGATGCGACCTTTACTCTAAATCCAACGATCAGCATCAAAGGAGCTACAACCTCTCCAAGATAGGCACCGTAAGCGATGAATCCGGGGAGTCCGGCATTTATGAACATCCCTTCGATTGGTGATACTCCATGCATAACTTTACTGATTCCATGAAAAAGCATCAAGACACCGACACTCACTCTTAGGAGCAGCTTTGCTTTATCGTCAGTACCCGTATTGGAAAGTATGAAACTTAAAATATTGTTGTTCATAGTTAAGCCTTTCACTGTTTTTAAAAAGATAGCATAGATCACTTAATTGATGAACGTATATAACATATTAGTTCCTTGAAATGATAAAAGATTTAGTTATATATTTCTATATGCATTTGAGGTTGATATGTGAAAATAAATAAGTTACTTGATTTAACGCTCTTCCTCAATCGTACATCTCATCGGAAATCCTTCTTTACGTGCCTTATATTGTACGATATGTGCTTTAGTCTCAGCGATCTCATAGGTATAGACACCGCATAGTCCTTTACCTTTGGTATGGATATCTCTAGTTATGCTGTCTGCCTCTTCGAGGGATTTATGAAAGACGCTGGTGATAATACGAAGACAGAAATCCCAGGTGGTGTAATCGTCATTGAGCATATAGACGCGATACATCTTGGGCTCATCTGTTTTGGCAATAACAAGAGTCTCGGTCTTTATGCTCATACTTTCTCTTTCAGGGATATGACTTGATAGTCGAATCATTGCAAATCTTTGATTTAAAGTGACTAAAAATTTCACAGAGAGTGAGAAAGCGTGGACGGGTGAAAGAAAATGTAGCAAAATGCCCTTTATTATGGCACTGTTATTGCTTTAGAGGTATAATTAGCAAAAAGTTTTTGAGGTGTTTTATATGGGTACAGTTATTACAGTTACATCAGGTAAAGGTGGTGTTGGAAAATCGACGACACTGGCAAATCTTGCGGTAGGAATGGCCGATGAAGGTAAAAAAGTCGTTGCAATTGACTTTGACATCGGGCTTCGAAACCTTGATATGCTACTGGGACTTGAGAACCGTATCGTCTATAATGTTATCGATGTGATGGAAGGAAAATGTAACCTCTCACAGGCTTTGATCAATGACAAGCACAGTAAAAACCTCTATTTTCTACCGGCTTCACAGACCAATGACAAGAACATCCTTGACAAGGCAAAAGTCCAAGAACTTCTTGAGACCTTGAAAAAAGAGTTCGACATTATTTTACTGGACTCGCCTGCGGGGATCGAGAGCGGATTTGAACATGCGATCGCATTTGCCGACCGGGCTTTGGTCATCTCGACACCGGATGTATCGTCTGTACGTGATGCGGACAGGGTCATTGGTATCATCGATGCGAAAAGTGAGAAAGCACAAAAAGGTGAAGAGGTGATAAAGCATGTTATCATCAATCGTATCAAACCGGAACTTGTAGAACGCGGAGATATGCTTAACACCGAAGATGTACTCAATATCCTGGCACTGCCGTTGATCGGTATCGTGCCGGATTGTGAAAGGGTCATCTCATCGACCAATATGGGTGAGCCTATTATCCGTGACGAGAAGGCACAATCGGGTGAAGCCTATCGCCGTATCTCAAAACGTATACTCGGCGAAGAGGTAGACTATCTGGATCTGAGTGCCAAAAAAGGCTTTTTCAAAAGGATCTTCTCATGAGTCTATTCTCTAACCTTTTCGGTAAAAAAGAGACTTCGGCATCTGTCGCACGTGACAGGTTGAAGCTTGTCCTTGCCCATGAAAGAGCTTCAAATGCACTTCCATATATGGATGAGATGAAAGCGGAAATCATGGAGGTTATCAAAAAATATACTCAGGTTAAAGATATTCAGATCTCTTCAAAAAACAATCAGAATATTGATGTACTTGAGATGGAAATCATCCTTAAATGAGTAGGGCAAAGCGAAAAAAGTCAAAGGCGACATGGGCGATCTACGTCCTGGTATTATCTTTGATCATCCTTTTTGGAGGGATTATCGGGATAACTGCTTATAAGAAAGGCTACAGCGATGCAATGGCTAAG
>JBFEWG010000048.1:0-12781 GCA_041546465.1 Sulfurimonadaceae bacterium | reverse complement strand
TCCGCTGCGTCAATGGATGCTTTTACGCCTGCAGGAGGCAGAAGTCAACCTGAACTGCGATGAGGTTCCTGGTGAAGAGCAGCTGATGTATGCTTATCATCTGGCCGAGTCTGATGGAGAGGCTACTGCACTTCAGATTGCAAAGCATACACTCCTGTTAAGTGTGGACTCTGAACTCAGACAGCGAGCCTATAGGCTGCTTTTATCTCTATCCAAGGAGCCGGAGGAGAAGCTGGTCTGGCAGGTTGTCTATTTTGTGAAAACGGCATCGCCAATGGCACTAAAAGCGATTTCCGAGGGGTTGCAGGAAGCAGGTAACAGTGCTTTGGCCCTGGATGCGATCATCCTGCTTGAGCAAAATGAAGAGTACCGTCAACGGGCGTACGCCCTTGCCATGGATATGAACAATCCGCGACTTGCTGGATTTTTTACGGATAGAACGGTGGACCCGGAAGCGTTTCTTTTGGAAAAGCGGGATGTCCTGGAAGCTTTTCGGCATCAGGGCGTGCTCAATACCTATGAACTACATGTCAGTGGAGCATCAGGGATGGCGCTTCTGTCGACAAAAACGGGTACCCCTATGATGCGACGATACAGGGCAACAATGGAACAGCCTGTGACCATAGATGTGGAGGGACCGGTAGAACTGCACCTGGATGTGAGACGAATGCATCCGGTTGAGAGCCATGGATGGATGTCAGTCGAAGCGGATGGTATACCGTATCACTTTCCGCTGGTCAAGACAGAGATGTCAGACAGTCTCAAAGTCCTGCCTGAGCGTACGGGGGTGAGTCATAAAAACAGTCTGAAACTGCGACTGGACAAGGGACATCATCGTTTGAAACTTCACGGCTATAAAGACCCTTTACTCATCGGATTATGGGCAAAGGCTGCTGATAAGGAGCCTATCAGAGCACTGGATCAGCAGTTGTTAAGAACCTCGGACTTCGATCCCGACATCTGGGTAAGGGCAGAAGCAAAGCCGAGTCTGGTCTATTCCACTGCTCTGCTGTGGAATTACACCCATGCAACTTATCAGCACCGCTATCATGCTCAGGCCCAGGCTATAATGTTTGAAGATGGAGTGCAAGATCCTTATATCCGCTCCATTCTCAGTACTATCAGGCAATATAGTAGCTTCAGCCCTGTGGCATTCTTAGAGACACCGGCCGGTTTTTCAGAGTTGAAGATACCACGCTGGTCTCCCCAGTCCAAGATACAACAGCAACGTACTCCGTTGATCGAGGGGATTGAGAACTATGATGTGATTATGACTGGAGCAGATAGACGGGTGATCAATATTCAGGGCGGACAGCATCTGAGTGTCGAGCTCACACAGCTTCGTCCGCTTTATCTTCCTGTTTCGCCATTGAGCTTCGCAGTCTCTTTGGATGGTGAAAAGGAAGAAATGGTCTCCCTGAATGGACCGAAACAGCGGTGGAAGAAGGAGTTTTCTCTAAGGCCGGGAGAACATAGTTTGAAAGTACGCCTTGTAGACCCCCTCTCCACGCACTATCTGGGAATGAATGTCATAGATGATGCCAAAGGTATCGATCCCACTGTCCGTCAAAGGTACTTTATCACGACACAGGATACCCCGGTCACGGTCCATGAGGAAGGACCGAAACTTCTACGTATCGATGAGATGGGGCTTGATGAGGTTGTGCACAAGCGCTATCTCTATCTGCCTGAGCAGAGGCAGTATCATCACAAGATTCTGCCTACCGGGGGAAATAAGGAGAGTCTGGTGCGTGTGTATGAACTGCAATTCGACCCTCTGAAGAAAGCACCGAAGATCGTAAGAAATCTTCCCAATATCAGACCTTTGGCTTCTTGGCATGTTCCAGAACCTATTGTTTTAGGCGAGGATGATTTGGATGTTCCAAGTCTTCAGAGCCATGAACTGACATGCAGTCTTGAACTGGCCATCCGTAATGAAGAACTTTCATCCGATGATGACCCTGATTCCCGGGCTGAAAGGGTGGCTGAACTTGGAGAATATTGTCGAAAGCGTGTATCAAGGGACCTTTATCTACGCCAGCACTATTTCACCCGTCTTTATGCGAACCCGCTTTTAGCATTGACTCATAAAGGATACTTCAAGGTACCTATGGAAAACACATGGGGTATACTAGAACTCAATGCCTATATGCAAGAGAGCAATTACCGTTTCAAAAATCTTAACGTCAAAGGGGAACTCTTTATCAAAGAACCTCTTTTCCCCCAATGGCGCCATATTTACGGGGCGGGAGCCTTCAAGCACTTTATGGATTACGGCACTCCCGGCAAGGAAGCTTTAGACCCGCTGGTCTATAGTCGTTATAAACGTGATCATCAGCACGGAGGGTATCTTTGGTATGAACTCTATTATCGTCCCTTTGATGATATGGAGTTCGGTGTTGAGTCAAAGGTCACGTCGAATGAGGATTTCGGCATTACGGATAATGTCCGTATTAAACCCATGATCAGGCATCTGGCGTATCCTTTTTATACCAGTGTTTATCTGGATAGCCGACGTTATTTTGAAGACAGGGACCGTCCAAATGCTTATAATGTCAACCGGTTTGGGGCCAAGTTGAGGTATGATACATTTTTTGAGACGAACCGGCTTCAATTGCAAGGTGAAGTCGTGCACAAGATTGAGAACGCGGATACACAGTTCACGCTTCAGCTTATTTGGCATTTCAGTGATGACAGACGTCGTTACAACTTCATGCCTGATGAGAAGTTGTTTGACAACCTTTGGCTGCGTTTGGAAGAAGAGAGATGAGAGTAGAAACCCTGTTTTCCTATCGGTTAACGGCCTTATCAGCTTATGTGGATAGAGAACATCTTGCTGCCCTGAAATTGACCTTCAAAAAGCATTTGGAACATAATGCTGAGGGACTAGCTGGAAACTTGATAGAAGAGCTTGTTTTTTTTCTCTTTGATCAGATCGATCAGGATCTGAAGGAAGCAAATCGGGTCACGGTCATGATCCAGGATCTTAGTAAGCAACTTTCTTATACCGCCAGTGAACGGGAAAAGCAAAAGATTATCCTTGATTATGCTTATCGCTTCAATGCTTCAAAGAAGGAGCTTGAACAGGATGAAGAAGCCTTACAACGCTGGTTTGATGAAGATGCCCTTGCTGAGCGCATCAGGTCCAGAGTTTCTTTCCTGCAGCGCAGGGTGATGGTGGCGATGGACCGTATCGGCAGCAGTATAGAGCTACTTCAGCAGGAGCATGGTCTTAGTACCCGGCACTGGAAGGTCTTTGACCTCAATCGACATTTTTTGGAGTTGATACAGTATCGGCAGGAGGATGTGCTGACGAAGAAGATCTTTATGGTCCTTATCGATCTGGCGAGGATGTTTGAGATCGGGAAGCATCCTGAGCTATTGGATGAGAAGCTGTTTAGATTTATATACAAGGTCTCTCTCTCCTCCAAAGAGAATGTCTGGATCCAAAACAGTGCCATCGAATTCCTTTGCGATACGGATATGACCTCTTTTATATCCATAGCCAAGGCAAGAGCATCGGCTTATCGTGATGATGATTCGATCTTTATTCGACATAAAATCGCGGCATTGGTCTGCCGATCAGTCGATGAGATACCTGAATTGATGACGTTGCTTAAAGAGGAGATTCTCGGTGACCCCAGTCCTTATGTGCGTCAGGGAGTGACCAAGGCCCTCAAGGTGATCAAGAGCGCTGAGCTTGAAGGAATTGCCAGGCGCTTGATCATGGAAGACACTCAACGTTCGGTGCGTGCATCGGGAGTGCTTCAGGTTCTTGAAACCTTTGCATGTCCAGGTCAACAAATAATGATACGCAGTATGCTGTGGGAGGCAATGGAGACAGAGAAAGACAGTTTTGTCCGTAAGACGGTCTTGTATGTGATTCGGGAACTCTCGGGGAGATATGCCCGTGAAGAGGGTGAAGGTACGGGATTTGTCCAAGACTCCTTCGACAGACTTGCTTCCTTTATCCAGGAAGAGAAAGATCTTATCTTGAAACGCTACGCAGCAATGGTCAGAGAGTACCTCTGGATATGTATGGACAAGGAACGATACGCAGAGTTTGTACGACTAAGAGATTTTGTCGGGAAAATTCAGCCGGGCAAAGGAAAAAGAGTGCCTGAAGTTCTGGCATCAATAGAAAGCCCTCGGTTACACCGGATGTTGTCTGTTATCGCTCAGGATGATTTTTCCCTGGAGCTTCAACAGGTCTTTTTTGGAAGAACTATTCTCTATCGAGGTGACAGATTCGGCCGGAGGATTTGGCGTCTTGTCTATGAGTTCTTTAATCCTTCCCCCGATAAGCGGCAGGCCTTTTTACATACAATTGGACGGATCTATGAAGGAAATCGGCACTTTCCTTCGGCTATTCTTGCCGAACAGGCACCAACCAAGGTCCCCGGAGAACCTTATTTCATCCCGGAAGAGGAGAGTTGGCGTCCCTATCTTCCTCTGCCGGATCATTTTATTTCCGCGTTGCGGCAGCCCACACTAAAGCTTAAGTCCTATGAGATCTATAGCAGTGAAGGATGTACGACGCTCTCTCCACCGTCGACTTTTATCGGCCGTATTCGAGCTGAACTATTTCTATCTTGGCATTTTGCCAAGATAGCCCGCATGAGAAACTGGAAGAGCGATTTCAAGGAACCGCCTTCTGCCTATATCGCAGTAATGCAGAGACTGGGATTCGAGGTCACTTTCAAGCCTTATGTGCCGGGGGATAAAAGTGTCATGCGTTATTTCCCGCTTAGCTTCTCTTTTTCCTATGAAGAGCTCCAGCGTTCTGTGGGGAACTATTTTGTCTCGGCATATGAGAATTCCTTGAGTGATCTTTTGATGTTCTTAGTGGTTGTCTTTGCGATCTTTTTCCTAAGGCATCTGAACCTTTCCCGAAAGATAAAGAGAGCCAGAAACAACATCCCCCTTTCCATTGGGGGATGGGGAACACGAGGAAAATCGGGGACGGAACGTCTTAAAGCAGCCCTGTTTAACAGTCTGGGGCTAAGGGTCTTTTCCAAGACGACAGGGAATGAAGCGATGTTCCTTCATGCAGACAGTTTTGAGACGATGCGGGAGATGTATCTCTTTCGTCCTTACGACAAGGCGACTATTTGGGAACAGGCTGATGTCGTGATGTTGGCAGATCGATTGGGAATCGACGTCTTTTTATGGGAGAGCATGGGATTGACCCCGGCTTATGTTGAGATTCTTCAGCAGCAGTGGATGAGGGACGATATCGCAACTATCACCAATACCTATCCTGATCATGAAGACCTTCAGGGACCTGCGGGAATCAACATCCCGCAGGTTATGACCCGTTTTATACCGGAACGTTCGATTCTGGTGAGCAGTGAAGAGATCATGTATCCGATTCTACGTGAACATGCTAAAAAGGTCGGGACGTCGAGTCATCAGGTCGGATGGCTCAAGGCAGGACTTTTACCTCCTGATATCCTGGAGAGGTTTCCTTACGAGGAACATCCCTTTAACATCGCGCTGGTGTTACGTATGGCCCAGGAGCTCGAGATCGACGAAGATGAAGCCTTAAAAGCGATGGCGGATAATATTGTTCCGGACCTCGGAGTCCTCAAAACCTACCCTGAGGCAGTCATTGATCAGCGAAGTCTGTCGTTTATCAACGGAATGAGTGCGAATGAGCGTTTTGGCGCCTTGGGTAACTGGCGCCGGATGGGACTGGATAGGATCGATGACATCGAAGAACCGGGCACCTTTATTACGACGGTGATTAACAATCGTGCAGACCGGGTTTCCCGCTCTCGGGTATTCGCCTCTATGATGATCGAGGATATCGCAGCAGACTGTCATGTCCTGATCGGTTCCAATCTGTCAGGGTTTGAGAACTATCTGGAAGAGTCATGGAAGAGTTTCAGTGCAAAACTTTCCCTGCAAGCAAGTGAAGAAGGATCCGCGCAGGAGATAGTGATGCAATATGCCAAACGCTTCCGTATCATGCGCAGTACGGATCAGCTTCGGGTCCGTCTGGATATTATGCTCGGGGCAATGGATGTCGCTACAGAGAAAAGAGAACGTGCCGTGGCCTCTTACTTTGATCTCTCTGCCCTTGAGGAGTTACTGTCTGATATTCCCGATGTGATGCGGTTTTATCGCAGGGACAAGCAGGAATATGATGAGTTACAGGCTCTGTTGAAAATGTTACCTACACAGTCAAAGGCAACTACCTATGATGAAGTATTCAAAGAACAGCTATGGAAATGGTTCAAACGTCGTGTGGTTGTGATAGAAGATTTTCATGCAAGTGGTGACGAGATCATCAGGCTGATTGCCCATCATACTCCTTTTGGGATGCATAACCGGATTATCGGTATGCAGAACATCAAAGGGACGGGACTCGATTTTGTCTATCGTTGGGTGGCATGGGGGAAATGTTATGAATATTGTCAGGAAATCCAAAGCGGCGACAGCAATATGATTCGTCAAGGAGTAGAAAAACTCGCTGCCTTCGATGAACATGGCCCTTTGACCTTTGCATTGGTAAAGGCAACTGTTGAGATTGCTAAAAGCTCTGTTGCAACCCAAAGTGAATATTATCAAGCACAGATACAGATAATCGAAGGACGTCTGAAGATCTCGACAGATAATCTTGCCGAGATGGACATACAGCAGAAGCGGACCAAGACATCTTCCCGATATCTGAGTAAGGCAGTGGAGATACTAGAGTCCTTCCTGGATGCCGGAGATGCGGTAAAAAGGCGGAAAAAAGCCAACCGAATTTATGCTGATTTGATTGCTCATCGAATTAGTCATAAACGTGCTGCGCAGGAACTTCAGGAAATCACCAAACGGCAAAAAGGTGGTTGGTTATCTAAACGTTTTCATTTGTAGCGGGTAAAAGATAAAGGGCATCTTCTAAGTATTGATATAGACAAATCAAATATTCTTTTAGTGAGTGTTTTCCAGTTTAACTTTTACAGAAGCAACCAGTTGCGCATGCTCAGGCTGCCGTGTTCAAATCCTTCATACATGAAATTGCTGTTGTCATCTTGATAAGAACTCCCTGCGATATAGAGTAAAGGGATATAATGTTCAGGCGTCGGGTGTGCGTGTTGTGAATATTGATGTCTGTCTTTGTAATGAATCAAAGCATCGTAATCTTTATGGAGGATAGAGTCTTTTATAAAACTGTCAAAGTCTCTCGCCCAAGGAGCAACCGGTGCATCTTTTTTTGCACTGATATCCCGAAGGTTATGTGTAATATTACCGCTACCGATGATCATAATACCATGTTTACGAAGTTCTCTTATCATCTTGCCTGTATCAAAATGTTTCTGCATGGATAGTGTACTGTTGATAGAGAGTTGTATCACCGGGATATCAGCATCAGGGAAGAGATGTAGTAAGACGCTCCATACTCCATGATCCAAGCTCCTCTCCTCAATATGTATATCTGACAGCAGATTTTGTACCTTTGGGATTAAAAAATCAGCGTTCTTAGCTGGATACTCTATATCATACAGGGGATTAGGAAAGCCGTACATATCATACATAAGTTCATTGTCTTCATTTGTGTTAAGGGCAGTGTAGGGCACATACCAGTGTGCCGAAATGACCAAAATTGCCTTTGGCTTGGGTATGAATTTTCCCAAAGTGGCCAAAGAATTTGTAAATGCATTGTCTTGCAGTGCATTCATAGGGCTTCCATGACCGACAAAAAAAGCAGGAGCTCTCTTTGTCTTTTCATGTGCTAGAATAGGCATGCTTACACCTCCCAATGTCAAGGCTAATAATCTTAGAAACTGTTTTCTTGTCATTGTGAATTACCTCCTAGATCATTTAGCTAAAATACCTTCCAGCTCAAGACTGATCTTGACATCTTCACCGACCGTAAGTCCTCCGGCTTCCATGATCTCATTCCAGGTTAATCCAAACTCTGTACGGTTGATATTCCCGGTAAGTGAGAGACCTGTTCTCGTATTTCCCCAAGGGTCTTTGATAACCATTCCACTTGTTTCCAAATCCATTTTAACCATTTTACTTACACCGTGCATTGTCAATGTCAGGTAAGCGATATCTCCATCCACTTTTTCGAGAACCAAAGACATTGTAGGGTACTTGTTGACATCAAAAAAATCCTTGCTTCTTAGGTGGTCATCACGTTTTTTATTATCTGTGTTGATTGAAGCCACTTCTACCGTTCCATTAAGTGCCGTTAGGGTTTTTGTGTTTTCATCATAAACAAAACTACCCTTGAATGTATCAAATTCACCTGCCACATTGGATATCATCATGTGCTTTACTTTAAAACCAATATTTGAATGATCAATGTCTACATTATATGTTCCTGCGAATAAGGTTCCTATACTTAGCATTGAAGCCAAGACTGTTGCTGAGAGTTTCATTGTCTTTCCTTTATGTTACTAACTAGTAATATTTATTTAAAAAAAAGCTACTGTGATTTTTGCAACTTTCTTAATAAATCGAATAAAGTTCCCATCTCATTGTCACTCAAAACTTCAAAATAATTTTCAAAGTTTTTGGCATGCTCCGGAAACAACTGTTCAATAATATCTTTTCCCTTTTGGGTAATAGAGAGTATTGAAGACCTTTTATCTTTCGGATCAGGAATTGAGCTGACCATCCCGTCTCTTTTCAGATTTCTTACAACCACTGTGGTATTGCCATGTGTACCCATAGTCAATGCAGTGATACTGCCTATGCTCATGTCACCTCGGTGGTATAAGACTTCCAAGACCTGGAATTGGTTCATCGTCAAATCAAATGACTGAATGTACGCAGACTCTTTTGCTCTTATCTTATTAAAAGCTCTAAACAGTTGCATCCAGGTCGACATTGCCTTGTCAGCATGAAGACCATAACTTTTATCTGTGTGTACTTTCATTTCATCTCTCCTAAAACATATTATATTACTAATTAGTAATAAAGTCAATACCTTGGTTGAAATGTAAAAAAAGCTTAACAACAATGTATAATGGTCTATAAATAGTTATGGCAAGGATAAAAATGCAACTTCTGATGGTTTTATTTGGAACGGTATCGGGTTTATTCTACGGGTATAAGACGGATGGGTTTATTTTCAGCTCAAATATCTGTCTTTTTGCTGGACTTACACTTATTATGCCGACACTTTTTAATGTCAGGCTCAGAGATGTTCAACTTCTTTTAGAGCATAAACGGGTTCTTCTCAAAGGCTTTTTTGCAAACTACCTCCTGATTCCGGCCATTGCTCTTGGCATTGGTCTGATGAGTAATGATTTTGGAGTTGCTGCCGGTTTATTTCTACTTTCTGTGTTAAGCGGAGGAGGAATGGTTATGCACTGGATTAAAAAATCAAATGCCGATGCCTCTTTAGGTTTCCTCCTTCTCTTTATTAATCTTGTTTTTGTCTCTTTGTCCCTTCTGATGCTGCATAACTTCGGGATCTATACCTCAGAGTATTTTGGCGAGTCATATTCAGATGAAGTGAATATAAGCAACTTTGCAAGTGCTGTGATCAACTTACTTATCATTGTCCCGTTTATTGCCAGTCGATTTGTATTACTTCTAAAACCAGTTCAAGACTTTATAGAGAAACAGCGGACTTATATAAGCAACATAAGCATTTTTATCATCTTGTTTTATCTGTTTGGCCTTCAAAACTCGCAACTTCTTTTTGAACTTTATGATTTTGAACCGGAACTTATATATATCTCTATTGTCGTTGTTTTAGCCTTTTATTTCTGTATCTATCTCGTTGCCAGGCTTATATTTGACTTGCGTTCGGCACAAGAAAAATCGGCCTTTTGGCATAGTATAACCCGATACATCACATTGGCACTTGTCATCTCGACGTTTACTACAAACACCTTCGGTATTGCAATGATATTACCGATTATGTTCGCCTATATCGTTCAAATCCCTTTTGCGATCTATATCGATAAAAGAGTAGGTGTGTTAAAAACAGATGAGTTTGATCAGTAGTGCTTTTTTAAGCAAAACAACTCATTTTACTGAGTGGAGAACCTATAAAGGAATTGTAAAAACACCTTGGAAGCATTGTTCTGTGCAATGTCATTTTTCGTGATGAAGTCTCCGGCTTTGAGATAACTTCCAATGGCAAGCAGGTCAAGGTCTTTCATCGCTTTATATTTTATAATCAGATCATATTCATCACCGATGTCAGTGTAGGTATTGCCCGGATTGTTCTTATATCCGAAAAAATACCATTTGTCTGCAGCTTCTGCCAGCTTGAAGTGATGGTAGGCCGTCTCTATAAAAAGTTTCTTTGTCGGTCTGATAGAAAAGCTTGCCTGGTAGTCCTGCATATTTACCCAGAACATGATGTCCATACGGCCGTAATGCAAGCCGTCATTGGCTCCAAACGGTGCTGAGAAGGTCTGTTTCTTTCCATCATCAGGGTCTTCGTCACCTGTGGCATAAACAGAGCCTATGATAAATTTGGGCTGATAGCGGTTGTCAAACTGATAACCGATTTTAGCAGCATAGGCAAAGGCATCGATATCCAGGTCCCCGTAGTTTCCAAAGGCTTTAATCGCTGTCACATCATAGATAAACCCAGGGGCAACATCGTACAGGCGTCCCCCATAGTAATAAGCATGTTCATTGGGGACTTCGTTATGATAGAGTGTGTTTCTCCATGCCAGAAACGGTTCAATTGTTGCACTGGAAGTTTCATAATGGCCGTATAATCCGATACCCTGATAACGGTGCTTGTTTGTGATGCTGAAGTCATCAGGCTCTTTGACTCGTGTCTGTCCGTACCAGATGTCGACAAAGTCTTTCTCCTGTTTATAGGATAGGTGGGCCGCATCCCAGAGCCAACCCATCGTATTGCCCCATTTACCAGGCCCAAAGACACGTCTATCCCCATATCCAAGCTGTTGGCGGCCCAATGTGAATGTCAGCTCTTTAGTCAAGAAGTTACGACGCTTCACATACGTCTCGAAGAGTTCATGATGATCATCATAATAACTCATACGATACTCATCTGCCGTCCCCGTATTTTTTGTGAAGTCATTTGCATCCAAGGAGGACCCCCACGAACGGGAATCATACATATAGGCTTTGAACTCCCAGTTGAGGTCCGGGATATAGGTAAAGCCGGCAATGATCTGCTGCAGGTAAATGGTATCACTGGAGTCACCGCGGATATTTCCTTTGGCATCAATGGAATTATCGCCGTAGGCTACCTTATTGACACCGTCATAAATATCGAAACGGCCTCGGTAATGCCCACTGAAGTACAGGGCTGAATCGACTTGATCTTGAACGTCAGGAATAGTACCGGTCTGGCCTGCATAAAGCAGGCTGGAGATAAGAGAGAAAAGAATGACCTTTGTCATTATTTGGCAGGTGTATTTGCTTTTTTAAGTAGTTTGAGGAAAAATGGTGCTGTCTTGCCGCCGAGCAGTCTTTCCTGTGCTTCACTTCCGTCGGCATTGAGAAAGTAAAAAACAGGGGTTACCTTGACCTGTAGATCTTTAGGTGCATCGTTGGTATGGATATCCAATGAAATAGAGATGTAGTTATTGTTAAGATATTCGATGACTGAAGGATCCGTAAAGACATTCTCTTTCATGTAAGCACATGAACCGCAACCCGGTTTGTTCATAAAGACAAGCATAGGCTTTTGCTGTTCTTTAGCCGCTTGCGATCCCTCTACGTAGCTTGTGAACCAAGAGACTTCAGAAGCATAAAGACCAAGGGTCATCAGGATAAGGAGTAAAAGGTTTTTCATAATTGAGTTCCTATGATATTTTCGATCTATTATTAAGAATCAGAATTATATATTATTATTCCTAAAATAAATGAGTTGGCTCACTCTTTATCCACTGTAGCCTTCTCGGTTTTAACTATAGTTGTCTGATTGATCACTATTCTCCTGTATTCAAAATATGAAAAGACAATAGGAATAATAAACAAGGTGACAAGTTCGACCAACATACCTCCCAATGTAGGAATAGCCATGGGTTTCATCACTTCGCTACCTGTGCCTGTCGCCCACATGATAGGCAGCAGTGCTGCGACCGTTGTGACGGTCGTCATAACAAGTGGCCTGATCCTTCTCGTACCGGCTTCTATGATAGTCTCCTTCAAGCTATCCCAATCTTCAGGCATGTTCTTTTTCATTGTCTGCTGAAGATAAGTGACCATAAGGACACCATCATCGACAGCGATACCGAAAAGGGCAATAAATCCCACCCAGACAGCCACAGAGGTATTAAAGCCACCTACCCATAAAAGGATGAGACCTCCTGCGAATGCGATAGGAATCGCACTGAATATAATTGCCGCATTTCGCAGGTTTTTAATCCCTATAAAGATAAGTATCAGGTTGATAAACAGTGCCAGCGGGACAAGGAGCATCAACCTGTTGTTTGATCTGACCTGGTTTTCATACTGGCCGGCCCAAACAACTGAATAACCTTGGGGTATATCAACACTCTTTTCGATATGTCTTTTTGCCTCTTCAACAAACCCGATCAGGTCACGGTCTCTGACATTTAATAGAACCAAGGATCGAAGCATCCCGTTTTCAGACTGGATGACGGCAGGCCCGGTCACGACTTGAATATCTGCAAGTTGCGAAAGGGGGATATGCTGTCCCAGAGGACTCGGTACGAGCACCTTTTTAAGCTCATCGATCCGGTCTCTGAGCTCTTTTTTGTATCGGACCCGAATCGGGTAGCGTTTTCTTCCTTCATAGAACTGTCCGATGGTCATACCGCCTACAGCAGTTTGGAGGATCTTGTTTATCGTACCGGTATTGATCCCGTATCGACTT
>JBFEWG010000035.1:0-16382 GCA_041546465.1 Sulfurimonadaceae bacterium | reverse complement strand
GATTTGCCTAATAGAGAGTGGCCTAACAAGGTTATAGAAAAAGCACCTATCTGGTGTAGCGTAGATTTACGCGATGGTAATCAGGCATTGATTACACCTATGAACATGGACCAAAAACTCGAACTGTACAAACTCCTTATCAAACTTGGTTTCAAAAACATAGAGGTCGGTTTTCCATCAGCATCACAAGTCGAATATGATTTTTTACGTGCGCTGGTCGATCAAGACCTTATTCCGGATGATGTGACCGTTCAAGTCCTTGTACAGGCACGTGAACACCTTATTGAACGGACATTTGAGTCATTAAAAGGTGTCAAGCATGCCATCGTGCATCTTTACAACTCCACATCGACAGCACAGAGAAAGATCGTCTTTCAAAAGTCCCAGGACGAGATCATCGATCTTGCACTTGAAGGTGTCGAGCTGGTCAAGAAGTATGAGAAGATGCATGATGGAAAGATATCTCTGGAGTACTCTCCGGAGAGCTTTACCGGAACAGAACTGGAGTTTGCTGCACGTATCTGTAATGCCGTCACGGCAGCCTGGGGGATCGGACCTGATCGAAAGGTGATCATCAACCTTCCTGCAACTGTCGAGATGGCGACACCGAATGTGTATGCCGATCAGATCGAATGGATGGGAAGACATCTTGATAACAGAGAACACATCCTGATCTCGACCCATACCCACAATGACCGTGGGACTTCTGTTGCAGCGACCGAGCTTGCTCTTTTGGCCGGCGCAGACAGAGTCGAAGGAACTCTATTGAGCAATGGAGAACGAACAGGTAATGTTGATATCATCACCCTAGCGTTGAATATGTATACACAGGGACTTGATCCTGAGCTTGATTTTTCGGATATCACGACCGTCCTTGATGTCGTCGAGCGTTGTACGGACATGAAGACACATGAACGTCATCCTTATGTCGGAGAACTGGTATACACTGCATTCTCAGGTTCACACCAGGATGCCATCAATAAGGGTCTGGCTTACCAGCGAACTAAAGATGATGAGTTTTGGGAAGTCCCTTATCTTCCAATCGATCCGGATGACCTGGGACGTAACTATGAAGGTATTATCCGTATCAACTCTCAGTCAGGAAAAGGCGGAGTAGCCTATCTTTTGGAAGAAGAATACGGTTATTCTCTTCCTAAAAAGATGCATCCTGAGATCGGGAAAGTCATTCAAGGTGTCACAGACAAAGAGGGACGTGAGCTTGAGCTTGATGAGATATTTAAAATATTTCAAAAGACATACCTTGAACCAAAGGCGCATGTAGAGCTTATCGATTTTACAGCGCAGACGAACAAAGACCATACCGTCACCTGTGAATTAACCTATCTCTTAAATGGCAAAGAGGTTGTCTCTATCGGAAGTGGAAACGGGCCGATTGATGCCTGTAAGCATGCACTGGAGAGAGAGTATCCCCATGAGTTTACGTTAACTGACTATACGCAACATACCCATGGTGAAAAGTCATCGGCTGAGTCTATCGCCTATATTCAGGTACAGACTGAATCACTCGACACCTTTTATGGTGTCGGTGCAGACACCAATATCTCCATCGCTTCGGTTAAAGCGATCTTTTCTGCATTGAATCGTGCATTTACAGCTTAAAAGCTGTGTGCACATATTTTTCAATTTGCTGACTCTGCTTCTGGAGTCTGATCTATAATCTGCACACCCTGATCTTTTAAATAGCCCGGATGGTAATAACCATAAGGCATACTTCCGATAAATCGTCCATTCGCCTGTTTGGCATAGGTCGTATAATCTGCAGCCGCTGTGTTGACCGCTGTCGCGATTGCCTTGGCGATCAGACCGGCCAGACTTCCTCCACTGTCACCACCGCTTAAGTCGACGACGACGGTTCCATTGTACTTCCATAATACACGTGAAGTCCGTGTTGACCTGATCTCAGCATCTATCGAAACTGTCAACGTAGAAGCAAGGACAAGATAAGCCACATCCCATTTTTTTATACGTGTATATAATACAGCATCCGCTCCAAAATAATCGTAAAACTTGTTCAAAGGCATGTTGTATAACAGTTCGGCATCATAGATCCCCTGCTGCTTCAACACATCCGAAGTGATCTCATAAGGAAAGACATAAAAGCCGTGAAAGGCCAATGGAATTTCGATTGTCGTCGCATAATAATCCTTAGCATCAGCCGCTGTACTTTCATTCATAGGAGGCATAACAAACAAAGATCTTGGCATTTCTTCATACATACCCGAAAATTCCTCTCCCTTCGTAACAGTTTGATGAGTTGCACATCCACTAAAGTAGACCAGTGTCAAAAATGGAAATATTACATATTTCAAAAACTTTTTCATAAGCCTTTCCTTTCTTCCTGCATCAATTCTGCTTTCTTGATCAGGTTTTCCATAAACACCCGTGACTCAGGGTAGAGGTCCTTTTCAGCGTTAAAATAAGAGATTGCCTTTTCTGTATCATTGACTTTAAGATACAGATAACCCAAGTTCGCATATATCCCCGGTGGGACACGAATTGCACGGGCATTGGATTTTTCAATCGACTCTTCCAGACTCGTCTTCCATTTTGCTGTACTCTCTGCATCCCCATTTTGCTTTAACTGATAATAGGTCTCTGAATAATTTGCATATTCATACATAGGTTTTTTAGTCGAACAACCACTTATTATCAATCCCATGATCGACAACGATAAGAAAAAAATATTTTTCATATATATCTCCTTGTTATATTACGGAACATAGATCTCTTTAGCGACACCGTCAGCAAGCAGCAGTGTTCGCTCCACAACTACCTTGCCCTCTTTTTTCACAATAATAATATGTTTACCAGGAGTGACCTTATACACCTCATCCGGTCCCAGCTTTTCGACTGTAAATGTAGGCAGGTCATCGATATAGACGACAGCCCCTTTTGCACTTCCTGAAAAATACAGATAAGAGACACGTTCTTCCGACTGCACACCTTCTTTATATCCGCAACCGGACATCAACATTACAACAGCTGTTAGCAATATTAGCGCTATTCGTTTCATCACCTCTCCTTATTTCTTCTCTTGGATATAGAGCGTGTCATATTTTTTGGCTTTGATATAAGCAGACAGGTCACCCTCAACAATAGTACACAGTGACACTTCCGACTCAGGTGTATCCCCAACACTTGTCAGGACTTTGATACTCGCTATTTTCTTTCCAGGAAGAGTAATCATCATATTGGTTTGAGGGTTTTTGATCTTCTTGCCCTCTTTCATGACATCAAACTCGCTCTCCACTTTGATGTTTTGTGACTTTCCACCTGAGATGATGAGATTACCGTCCTCATATCCAAGAATATAAGAGCGCCACGGTTTGTCCAGCATGTTCTCGATGATATTGGATGCAAGGTTTGTGATGGCCGCATCAAGTACCTTGTCATTAAGGGAACTGTCATAACCGGCCTTTGAACCTACACCGAATATCGCACCGGCTTCGGAGTATGCCGTACCTTTACCCTCTTCGGAATAGATAATCTGTCCCGTTGAGACATCAATAATACGAATATGGACCTTTGCATTGGCTTCCTGGCGTTTGACACGGGAAAAGATCCCTACATCACTGACCTCTTTGCGCCCAAACTCGGTAATGGAACCGACAATCACATAATCAGCAGCATTCTTCAATTCAGAAGATCCACCGATCTTGAGCTCTTTTTGAATCTGTGCAAGATCAGCACGCTCCAGCATGATAAACTTTCCTGTTTCAAACAGTTTGGCAGAAAGGATATCCATTGCTTGTTTTCCGATGCGGTTATTGTCTTTGTCAATAAAAAAACTTTGACCGTAGACCGTCTCATTGGTAAAACGGCCGATGGCAACTTTTCGTTTTAATGATTTGCTATCGGCACTCGCTGCTTTAACTGTTTTACTGACTGTTTCAGCACGTGCCTGGGTATCATGTTCCGTCTTGTGCTCAAGCGTAGCACATCCGGACATCATCAATAGTATCGCTACTGGTAAAAGTAATGTTCTTATTCTCATCCATGACCTCCATCTTATGTAGATGTTATCATCATAGTATAAAAAATAAAAAGAGAAGATTAAGGCAAGAGAAAAACCGGGCTTCATTGCCAGGTTCATATTTCTTTATAATGAAGATATATGCTAAAAGGAGATACCAACGGTGACTTCGCCATAGGTCTCGGTACTGTCAAGTACTCTTCGTGATGACTCGTACCTTTCCTGAACAATACCGGCACTGATCAAAAGTCTGCCCTTGACAAAAGCAACACCTCCGCGGTATCCGTAAGCATTAACATCGCCGTAACTGTCGCTAATAAATATACGTCGGTACAGAACACCTGCATAAGGACGTACACTTTCACTTATCGGGATATAATAGGTGCTCTCAACTGTCAGTTTATGAATACTGGGTGTTCCAGAGAACCACTTTTCATACCCTATTCCTATTGATAGATCATCAAGGATAAAATAACTTCCGCTCACACCAAGAATCGTATAATCCCTATTGCCAACCGATGCCGAACCGAGCTTGACTCCTATAGAGATATTCTCCTGTGAAAACATATCCGAAGCACCAAGTGAGTTGCCACTCGATGACAATGTAGCCGAATACAGGCTCAGACTAAAAGCTATGATGAGAAAAACTTTACGCATGAAAACTCCTTGGTCTTAAATTTCTATTCTGATTCGTTTAGAACAATAACTGTTCATTTGCATCTTGTGTGTTTTGTACCTGCGGCGGTTTTGATATCTCAGTAAAGTACTCTTTCTGCCCGCCTATGAACGTACTGATCATGCCCTCTGGTTCCTCAAACTTTCGTTTTGTCTCAGGATGACTTCGCAATAGTTTTCTATAGTAGGAGGCAAAGGCAGGTGCCGCCGTGCGACCACCCTGTTCACCTTTTGCCATCGGTGTATTGTTATCGTTTCCATACCAGACGACCGTCTGTATCTCAGGTGAAAAACCGCAAAACCATGCATCTACACCCTGATTGGTTGTCCCTGTCTTACCAGCCAACTCTATTCCCCTCACACGCGCCTTACGGCCTGTTCCTTTATTGACGACATCCTTCATAATATCAATCATGATATAGGCCTGTTGAGGCGTTGTCAAGGTCTCCTTTTTATTATCGTAATGGACCTCTTCCCCATATGAGTTCTGAACACTTCTAATCAGAATAGGCTCTACTTGCGTACCGTAATTGGAGAGTACCGTATAATATTGACTAAACTCCAGCGGAGAGACCGTTATACTTCCAAGAGCCAGAGAAAGATCTGGTGGAAGGTTTTTGATATGAAATTTATCCAATTCTCTGCGCATTGTAGTCAGGCCAATATCAGTGACCAGGTTGATAGTCGCAAGATTTCTGGAATGTATCATTGCTTCCCTGAATGTTATAAAGCCCTTGTAGTCTTTTTCATAGTTTTTAGGCCGCCACTTCTTATCTTCACCGTCTAACTCATAATCATAAGTCCTTGCAATATCGACCAATTGTGACGCACCTGAATATCCAAGATCTACCGCTACCTGGTAGATAAGCGGTTTAAAGGCTGAACCCGGCTGACGCATTCCCTGTGTAGCACGATTGTATTGACTCTCTGTATAATCTACACCGCCGACAAGCGCTAGTATATCCCCCGTTTTCGGCTCTATAGAGACCAAAGCACCATTGAGTTTCTCTATCGTACTTTGATTGAAATCATCCAGAGCCTTAGCACGCTCGATACTCTGCTCATACCCTTCTTTTAATGCGATCCGTGCGGCTTCCTGCATACGGATATCTATCGTAGTCACGATCTTATATCCACCGCCGCGGATATTTTTAAATTCGCTCCGCAATTGACGCAAGACCTCATCCACGATATAAGGTGCTCTGTTCTGTGTCAAGGTATCATCAAATACTTCCGGGTTTTCATTAAGTGCTGTTGTATAGGTCTTGTCATCTATCCAGCCAAGTTGATACATACGGGTAATAACTCTGTTTCCACGTGCGTTGGCCTGCTCATACCGTTTAGTCGGCAGATAGTATGAAGGAGCCTTGGGAAGCCCTACCAGAATCGCAATTTCTTTGAGTGTAAGATCATCCAGGTCTTTGTGGAAGTACCCGCTTGCAGCTGTCTTAATACCATAATACCCGTGACCGTAATAGATCTGGTTGAGATAGCGTTCAAGTATCTCCTCTTTCGTCAGTTCTGCTTCTATTTTCAAAGCAAACAACAACTCTTTGAACTTTCGGGAAAATTTTTTCTCACGGGTCAGCAGAGTGTTTTTGACCAATTGCTGTGTAATGGTCGAAGCCCCTTCCACAAGTTTGCGTGCTTTGATATCTTTAATGATCGCACGTATGATCGCATCAATATTGACACCCTCATGTTCAAAGAACATGGTATCCTCAATCGCCAAAAGTGCTTCGATGACCTTGGGAGGGATATCATCAAAATGGACATAATAACGGTGCTCTTTGTTAAAGACATTCGCAATCTTGTCCCCGTTTCTGTCATAGATCTCTGTTGTGAGTGTCGGGTTATATTCAATAAGTGCCTGGACTTCAAATTTGATCTGGTTGTAATAATAGACGACATAGCCCAGGGCAAACAAACCCAAAAGCATGACTAAAATTGTAAACTTCTTTATCATTAGACTTCTTTCTATACTCTAAATTCACGATTTGAGAAATTGGATGATATCAGTACCTTTGTGTACTCGGCGGAAGGCTCATCAAGTACCTTCTGTATAGGACCGTTTTCGACAACACTCCCGTTTTTTATCACACATATATCTTCACACAGGGATGCCGCGCTCTTCATATCATGTGTTACAAACAGCATCTTGAAACCCAGTTGCTCCTGCAAGGACTTCAGCAGTTCTATGATGACTTCCCGGTTATGCGGATCCAGTGCTGTTGTCGGCTCATCGAGTAACAACAATCTTGGCTTACTACTTAATGCCATGGCGATGATCACACGCTGCAACTGCCCACCGGACAGTTCAGGAGGAAAACGCTTTGAGAGTTCCCAATCCAGTCCGACCTGTCTAAACAGCTCCTGCATGATATTTTCAGAGACAAAAAACTGTTTAGAGAGTTTCGTCAAAGGGGACAGTGCTGTAAATGGATTTTGAGGGACAAAAGCCAGACTCTCTCCCTTGACCAATTCAAATGATGATTCAATATCCAACTCACAGCTCATATCCTCTGGAAGCATACCCAGTAAAGCTTTTAATGTCAGACTTTTACCACTGCCGCTTTGACCTACCAAAGCAAGGGATTTCTGAACGTCAAAAGATATATCTACAAGCGTATTACGCTGATACTCGATATGGAGTTTTTCTATTTTCATCAGATCTCAAATCATTAAATTTAAGATATTCTATCAAATTTTACTTTTTATAAGTTTACAGACGTCAAACAGCTCTTCTTCGTCCACTCCCAAACGGGCGATCAGACGGATAATTGCAGACTCAACTGTCGGCTGACGAATTGCACCGACAAGATAGTTCTTTTCCATCAGTTCGGCCTGGATTGTCATCACTTTTCTGTTATCGGCTATGTCAACAGGAACAATCAGGCCATCTACCTTTATCCCCAGGGTATCATGAACAATCTTTTGATGCCGTTTTATCCTGTCACCTAATGTCGAAGCATTGTTCTGAATATATTTCAAAGAGGCATGACCAAGAGCTGTATCAAAAAGAGAAGGTGCCGTCGCGTAGATGATAGGTTTGGCTCGATTGATCAGATAATCCACAATATGTCTACTTGCAAGGATATAAGCACCAAAGCTCCCATAAGCCTTACCCAAAGTCCCCATCTTTATATAGTTCTCCTTGACTTCAAGGCCATAATGATCAAGGATACCCATCAGCTTCTTACCGATGACACCCGAACTATGGGCCTCATCCAGGATCAATATAGCCTCATATTTGTCTGCCAGTTTAATTATCTCTTCATTCAACAGGTCTGCATCCATCGAATAGACCCCTTCGACTGCGATGATCTTTCGTTTTGCTTCCGATGCCTTGAGCATCTGCTCAAGCTGTCCTGAATCATTGTGTCTGAAATAACTCAATGTACCATCATTGAGTTTGGTCGCCATTACGCCTGATGCATGATACTTTTCATCCATAAAAAGCGCATCGCCCTTGCGTACCAAGGCCTCAATCAGTGCTATATTGGCATTAAATCCCGAACCCAGGACAACTCCGGCTTCAAAGCCGTTAGCTTCACACAAAGCCTTTTCAAACTCGGCATGAACAGGGTGATATCCGTTGACCAGCATCGATGCCTTTGCGGCATGAAAGCGGTACGAGGAGACACGCTCATACGCCTCGTTCAAAAGTTCTTTTTTCTCTGCCAGCCCCAAATAATCATTTGATGCCAAATCGATAATCGACTCATCAAAGATCCTTCGTTCTCTGTATCTTCCAGATCGTTTAAGTGCAGCCAACTCTTTTTCATAAAACATCAATACCCTTGTATTCTCTTTTCTCTATTATAAAAGCAGATCACTCAGACCCATGGTAAAAGCTTCTCAACACTCAAGCCCATCGCACAGGACTCATACCCTTTAACCTCTTTGATATAGGGTTTGCAAAAGCCTTCGACCATACAACCACCGGCCTTGCCTTCCCATTCTCCTGAATTAAGGTAAGCTTCTAAATCATCCAGATCAAATATATCAAAGATATAATCTGTTGTCGAGATATCAACAAGTTCCAGTTTTTCACTCTTATAGATCATGCAAGAGACGATCGAGGTGATGTTGCCGCTTTGCGCCATCAGTATTTTGCGGGCATCGTCAATATCTTTCGCCTTACGCAATATCTGATTGTTTGAAGTAACGACGGTATCGGCGCACAATAGAGGAAGTTCATGATAGTCATAACGCTTTAAAGCAGCCTGATATTTCCCAACTGTAGCCTGAAAGACAAAATTCTTGGGGGATGTTGCGATGATCTGCTCTTCATCATATTCAACAGGTGATTGCACAAAATCAATATTTGCATTGCGTAGAAGTAAAGCCCTGCTCGGAGATTGGGAGCAGAGTCGCAGTCGTTTCATTTTCATAGGTAATTATACCTATATGTTTAAAGTTTTCTCTTAATTATGCGTTGCTGAAGAGAACACCAAGCATGATCTCAACCGCACCCAGGATGATATTAACCGGCATCAGGTAGTTGAAAATGATCTGCAAAGCCTCTTTACAGCGTTTACACTCTTTGATATTACTACAGACAATAAAGCTTTTCGATGCCTTATGGTTAATCCAGGCCATCAATCCCATGTTCATAGCCATGACCGTCCATATCCCCCCTTTTGTATGAACCATTTTCAAAAGTTCGACCGCACTTTGATCAAGGATAAAACCGTCTTCATCATAGGCATTGGCATGATATCCCAAGGCCATGATGATTGACGTAATAAAGATCAGTACAACAAAAGGAGTCATCAGTTTGAAAAAACGTGTATAGCGCTTTGTCTCATGGATAAATTCTTCGGGTTCTGTCAAAGTACGAAGAGGCTTTACCCGCCCATACCGAGCTGCGACCATACCCCCTACCCAGACAACAGCACTTAAGATATGTAAGAAAATGATCTGGTTGGGGAATGTACTCATTATAAAATAGATCGTATCACGCATAAAACTTTTTCCTTCGTAATTAGGTGGATATGCGCGATACTAACGCAGTGTTTCTTAATTCTATATTATAATTTATTATATTAAGACTTGACTCTCGTAAATGTGATAAAGTTTGGCGAATAAGTAATTTTTATATTGAAGATCTCTCCCCTCAGGAGAGAGATATAAGAAGATCTGATTTAGTGAGCGTGACGAAGAACAACGCCTAAGAAGATTGCACATACTCCAAGTACAATATTGATCGGCACAAGATATTTTCCGATCAGACCAAGCTTGCTTTGTGCTTCATTAAGTTTATCCGCACCTAATAGTTTTTCTGCCTTTGAACGCAAGAACATCATCACTCCGAGGTTCATCGCCATCAACATCCAGATCGCTTCTTTGACATGTACCCAGTTATACATCTTCATCGCCTGTTCATCGATGACATTTCCACCTGCATCAACTGCGAGGTTTCTATAGTTCCAACCCACCGACATCAATACTGCCGTAATGATCAAGATGATCACAAAAGGCCATACAATAGTAAAAAGACGTTTCAACGCATGAGCGATACGTTCCAATCTGATCAACGGCTCTTCCACATGCACAAACGATTGGTGTGCCGCAAAACGCATCGCGATCATTCCACCGACCCATATTACAGCTGAGATCACGTGAAAAAATACGATGATCTCTGCATTGGACCAAAAAAATTCTGTCATTGCTGCTTTCATTAACTAAGTACCTCTTTTATATAAGCTAGTGATGCACTCTTTGCATCGTCAAGTTTAGACGGGTCTTTACCACCTGCTTGAGCAAAATCAGGACGGCCACCACCGCCTCCGCCAAGGATCGGAGCGATCTGTTTGATCCAGTCACCTGCTTTGGCTTTGGCATCTTTGACACCGGCTGCGATCAGAACTTTATCACCTTTAACTTGGAATAACATTGCACATAAAGATTGATTTTCATTCTTAAGCTCATCTATACGTGTCTTGACATCACCGCTCTTGATCTCTTCGACAATGACGTTCACGCCGTTGACAGTTTCCGAACTGAGTTCCTCTTTCGAAGCGGACATAGCCTCCTGTACCTCAGCTTTGAGTGTTTTTATTTGCTCTTTGAGTTTACTCACACCAAGAACAACATCACGGTTCTTGACTTCCTCTTCAACCTGAAGAAGTGTATGTCGCTGCTCTTTGAAAAGATTATAGGCAGCATTCCCGCAAACCGCTTCAATACGGCGTACACCGGCAGAGACACCTGATTCTTTAGTAATGACAAATGTCCCGATAGAAGCCGTGTTGCTGACGTGTGTACCCCCGCAGAGCTCAACGCTCGCATCGCCAAAACTCACCACACGGACCTTATCACCGTATTTCTCACCGAATTGCGCCTTTGCACCTGAGTTCTTCGCCTCGTCAATACTCATCTCTTTCGTCACACCGGCAATACCGCGAAGGATCTGGTAGTTCACCTGTTCTTCGACCTCAGCGATCTCAGCCGCCGTCATCGCCTTTGGATGCGAGAAGTCAAAACGAAGACGTGTCGCATCATTGAGTGAACCTGCCTGAGAGATATGATCGCCCAAGACATCATAAAGTGCCGCATGCAGTAGGTGTGTCGCCGAATGATGCTTTTCAACTTCAAGTCTGTTGATATCAACGATGGCTTTGACCGTGTCACCGGTCTTAATCGTCTCTTTTACCTCGACATGTGAAAGGTTAAGGTCGAAGAACTTGCGTGTATCCGTCACGGTTGCATGACCTTCGATCACACCGACATCACCGACCTGTCCACCGCTTTCAGCATAAAAAGGTGTCTTGTCAAGCAGTACCCACCCCGTATGCAGACTGTGAAGTTCATCAACAATTTTGAAATCTTCGCTTAATAGTCCCAACACCTTTGCTTCGTTTGCATTGTTCTCATAACCGGTAAACTCGTTTTGTCCATGCTTCTCAAGAAGTGCTTTAAAATCACCCTCAGTCGCGGCATCACCTGAACCTTTCCAGGCAGCTTTGGCACGTTCTCTCTGCTCTTTCATCAGTTCATCGAATGTGGCTGAGTCAAGCTTCAGGTTCTTCTCTTTAAGCATATCTTCTGTCAAGTCAAGTGGGAAACCAAAAGTATCATAGAGTTTAAAAGCAACCGCTCCGGAAAAGACCTCTTTAGTGTTCTCAAGCTCTGCATTGAAAAGTTCAATCCCGTCAGCGATGGTCTTGAAAAAACGCTCTTCTTCAAGCTGGATCTGTGTCTTGACTGTCTCAGCTTTCGTCACCAGATAAGGATAAACCTCTTTCATCTGTTCAACCAGGGTATCGACGATCTTAAACATAAACGCTTCGCGCAGTCCAAGCAGGTAACCATGGCGTACAGCACGACGCAGGATACGGCGAAGGACATATCCCCGTCCTTCATTCGAGAAGTTCACATCCTGTGCCAACAGGAATACGGCCGTACGGATATGATCGGCGATAACGCGGTACGATGCCCCGCTTTTATATTCATACGTCTTGCCTGTCAATGCCTCGACCTTGCTGATCATCGGCATAAAAAGTGAAGAATCATAGTTTGAAAGTGCGCCCTCTTTAACAGCGACGACACGCTCAAGTCCCATTCCTGTATCAATCGATGGCTTTGCCAAAGGAATACGCTCACCCCCTTTGACTTTCACTTCAAACTGCATAAAGACAAGGTTCCAAATCTCCAGGAAACGGTCACCGTCACCACCCATATAGTCTTCAGGTCCATTAAAGTGCTCTTCACCCTGATCATAGAATATTTCAGAACATGGTCCACACGGTCCAGTATCACCCATCGACCAGAAGTTATCCTTGTCTCCCAGACGCATGATACGATCGGCTGCAACATACTTCTTCCAGATCTCTTCTGCCTCATCGTCACTTTCATGGACTGTTACCCACAGCTTTTCAACAGGAAGTTCAAGCACTTCGATAATAAATTCCCAGGCATAAGCAATAGCTTCTTCTTTGAAATAGTCTCCGAATGAGAAGTTTCCCAGCATCTCAAAGAAGGTATGATGACGTGCCGTATGTCCTACGTTTTCAAGGTCATTGTGCTTTCCACCTGCACGTAGACAGGTCTGACATGAAGTCGCACGCGGGTTTGAAGGCGTTGGGACTTCGCCTGTAAAAATTGATTTAAACGGTACCATACCGGCATTGTTAAAAAGTAGTGTCGCATCATCAGGTACCAAAGGTGCACTGGCCACTTTGGCATGACCCTTTGATTCAAAATAGTCTAAAAACGCTTTACGGACGTCCATGTTATTGCCTTGTCAAAAACTCACCTAGGAGCTTTTATGTTAAAAAAGTACGCGATTATATCGAAGTAGTAGTAAAAGTAGGTTTAAGGGCGGCTAGAAGACATCTCTAACAAACTTTCCAAATAGATGCTCTTCATCTCTGAAAGGATACGAGGAATAGTACTTTCAAAGTCATTCAAGGCGACACGGGCTTCCTCTGTCAAAAAGCCTTCCTCTGTAGAACGGCTTACAAGAGTGACAAGTTTCTCCAACTCTGCCTGGCTAAATTCACACTTTGTACAGACAGGGACATTCTCACATAAACCTGCTTCAAACAGAGCATAGCTCTTTTTCAGCTCAGCGTTAAGCTCTTCTAAAACATTCTGTTTCAAAAGGTCCCTCTCAAAATCCAGACCACTAAGGAATATGCCCAGTTCTATAAAGTTTTTTTGCACATCACCAAAATGTTCTTTCATGTCAGCTATCCTTGATATATCAGCTGTCATTATAAAATACGATGTGTTAAAAAACTGTTAATTGATAACGATAATAAACACTAAGGAACTCATTGCAGTATACTAAGTAACCTTTTTTCGCTTATGAAAATAGATATATACGACAAGAATCAACACTACAAAACCCAGACTTATCCATATCAGCTCATGCAGATAGGCTTTGATCAGATCTTCCTTGTCCCCCATGATATAACCCAAAGCGACCAATAGACTCGACCATATTCCTGCACCCAAGAACGTATATAGACTGAACAGGCCAAAAGACATCTTCGATAATCCTGCTGGAATCGATATCAGCTGCCTGACACCGGGAATAAGCCGCCCGCTGAAAGTAGATACCGGACCATGTACTTTGAAGAAATCTTCCATCTTCTCCAGTGTTTCTGTTGCCATAAAAAAATATCTTCCATACCGGTAAAGAAACCCTCTTCCGAGCGTCATCGCTAAAAAATAATTTATCCAGGCACCTATCATCGAACCTGCAAACCCGGCTAACAATACGGCCCATAAGTTCATCTCTCCCTTATAAGCAAGATAACCTGCCGGTATCATGACTATCTCACTGGGAAAAGGAATAAAACTGCTCTCTATCGCCATCATGATGATAATGCCGCTATAACCCCAATCACCGACGGTAGTGAGGATCCATTGTGTCAGTTCTGCAAGCATTCTTCAACCTCTTTAATAATCGCTTCTGCCCCATCGGCCTTTATCAGGGTCTGTAAGGTTTCACTCTGTGTACTCATATCTTTTTCGATCAGTTCCAACAATAGAGTATAAGGGTCTTCCTCTTGTCGCGCAAGCCAGGAAGCCTCTTTTTCCAGTAAAAAAGAGGCATTATAAAACTGATGATCGCCTGCAGCATAGGGATAGGGAATATAGAGCGCAGGCAAAGCTGAAGCACACAACTCCCACAAGGTACTCGCCCCTGAACGGCTGACTGCGAGGTCACTCTCTTTCATCAGCATGTCCACATCATCTCGAAAGTCAAAGACTTCTGCCTCGATGTTCAATGCTTCATACGCTTCTTTAACCTTGTCTAATTCGAGTTTACCGGCTTGATGGATGATCCTGATCCCCTTTTCCTCTAGAACCGGTGCGATCTTTATCGCCAGTTCATTAATGAAACGTGCACCCTGCGAGCCACCCAAGAAGATAATCGTCTTCACCTTCCTGCGTATCCTTGCATACTTAAAGAAACTCTCTCTGACAGGATAGTCTTTGATCAAAGAACTCTCCTCATACGAACTGAAGAAAGACTTTGAAAAGGGGCGTAAAAGCCTATTAAGCCGCCCGATAGAAGCATTTTGTTCATGGATAAAATAGGGACGTCCTAACAAAACGGCAGCAAAGGAAGCCGGTGCCGCGGAAAACCCACCAACACTGATCACACAGTCGGCCCTGCTGACCAGTGGAAGCGCTTTTAACATCGCAATAAAACTCAACCAAAGGGAAAAAAGCTTTCCCAGACCTCGTTTATTGACGACACCGCTTGTCTTTAAAAAATGCACGGATTCAAAATGCTTGTCTTCCTTGAACCATGCACTGTCCTGTCCCGCGGTCGAGCCGACAAAAATACAGCTGTGTCCTGCTTTCAATGCTGCATCCCTGAGACTTCTAGCGATCGCGAGGTGTCCGCCAGTACCCCCGCCTGTTATTAAAACCTTCATCGTCGCATCTTCTTGGAGAGCATCAGTACCATCCCCATGCCTATACTCGCCGCCAGCATGGACGACCCCCCATAAGAGAGAAAAGGAACGGCGATCCCCTTGATCGGTGTCAAACCGCTGATACCGTAGGCATTCATCAAAAATGCAAACGCAAAGATGAGACCTATACCCACACTGAAGAGGTAATAGACCGGGTTATCGCTTCTGTTGGCAATTTTAAAGATACGCTGCAAAGTGACGATGACGATCATGGTGACGACGAAAACACCAAAAAAACCAAACTCCTCTGCCAGGCCGGCCAGGACAAAATCCGTATGGACTTCAGAAAGAAAACCAAGTTTGAATGTACCGTTAGCCAACCCTGTCCCGAAAAAACCGCCATTATGAATAGCATTGAGAGAGTGTCCTATCTGATAAGGCTCCTCACTGACAGATATCCGCAGCTGTTGGGCGATCGACTCGGGAAACAGTCCCAGGACAAATCCCTGCACAGAGGCCCACCATGACTTGATACGGATGAGACGATGCTCTGCTGTCAGGATGAAAAAGATAAAGAAGACAAAGGCCAAAGAGATCAGGGAGAGAAAGAACTTGAAACTACTGCCGGCAAAAAAGAGCAGAAATGCCAGGGTCAAGCCCAGTACTACGACCTGTCCCAGGTCATTTTGCATAAAAGCGATCAGGAACATAACGATGATAAAGACAAAGGCATACGGCATAAAACGTGCGAACTCATCACGCAGGCGAAGCTCACTGTGATGAGAGCTCAACTTACGCGTAAAACTCCATGCCAGAAAATAGACGAACCCAACTTTAAAGAACTCAACAGGGGCGAGTGAGAATCCCGCGACTTTGATCCAACGTTTTGCACCCCCGACCTCACTGACCAGAGAAGCCGGTAAAAAAGGCATAACGATCATCAAAAACAGACCGGATATAAACAGTGCAAGACCGATGCGGTGCAGCCAGACATCCGCTTCAAGCCTGGAGATAGACCACATGGTGAGAATAGATACAAAAGCGAAAAACGATTGACGGTAGGCAAAATGAAAAGGGTTGTATTCAAACAGGACCACAATATAGGTAGACAGAGAATATGACAGGACGATACCGATCGTGATCAGTAAAGATACCGATAAAAAAAGTGCTCTGTCCGTCATTTGCTTCTTTCTGTTGTATAATTGGACGATATTTTAACGATGTATGCCAAAAGCTTGACTGAAGAGAAAGCTTTCTTTAGACAAAGTATGACTGAAAGGAATAGTTTCTTCAGAAAAGATACTCTAAACAGTCTCTTTTCAGATATAAGTTTT
>JBFEWG010000109.1:0-6721 GCA_041546465.1 Sulfurimonadaceae bacterium | reverse complement strand
TACAAGCCTTATAGCAGGTGAAAAGCTTGGACAGGAGCTTTTGGCTTCTGCAAAGAAATGGACGAAAAAGATAACACCGGCAGAACTTAAAAAGAAGATTGACAATGAAGATGATCTGTATATGCTTGATATCCGTGAACCATACATGATTCCTGAAGGTTCGATCGAAGGAATGGAAAATGTTGCGATCCCACGTGGACTATTGGAATTTGAAGTAGAGAGTAAAATTGAAAATAAAGATGCTTTTATTGTCGTATATTGTCGTTCTGGAAAAGGTGCGGCACTTTCAGCACAGACAATGGCTGAACAACTGAAATATACTAATACGTATTATTTGGTTGGTGGACTTGACGGTTGGTTGGAAGCCGGCTATAGTGTATTTAGTCACTTAGGTGAACTAAAACTCGTTAAAGAATAATTCTTTACAACTACTTTTATTCTTTGGGCATTGTTAAAGTGCCCTTTGGATAAAATCCCACATCATGAAAAAATCAAAACACTTATACTTACCGACAACGAGAGAAGAGATGAAAGAGCGTGGCTGGAAACAACTTGATGTCATCTTGATATCCGGAGACGCCTATATTGATTCACCCTATATCGGTGTGGCTGTTGTCGGACGTATGCTTGAGAAGCTGGGTTTCAAAGTGGGTATCATTGGTCAGCCTGATGTTAACAGTGACGTCGATATCAAGCGTCTGGGTGAGCCAAAGCTCTATTGGGGTGTAAGTGGCGGCAGTATTGATTCGATGGTGGCCAATTATACTGCGACAAAGAAATTCAGAAAATCAGATGATTATACACCCGGCGGTAAGAACAATAAGCGTCCTGACAGGGCAGTCAATGTCTATACCAATCTTATCCGTCGTTATTTTAAGGGGACCGTACCCATCGTTCTTGGCGGTATCGAAGCGAGTTTGCGCCGGATAACCCATTATGATTACTGGACAAACAAGTTGAGAAAACCTATTCTCTTTGATTCCAAAGCAGACTTGCTCATCTACGGGATGGGTGAGATGGCTATTGAAGAGTTGAGTATCGCATTACGTGACGGGAAGGACTTTAAAGATATACGTGGTGTTTGTTATATCTCCAAAGAACCCGTAGAGGAGTATATTCAGCTTCCTTCACATGCTGAGTGCCTGGAAGATAAAGAAAAGTATATCGATATGTTTGATGACTTCTATGATAATAATGACCCGATCTCGGCCAAGGGTCTGTGTGAACCGGTAGATACGCGTTTTTTAATTCAAAACCCGCCGTGTGACTACCTTAATGAGGAGGAGATGGATGCCCTTGCCGATCTTCCTTTTACACGAGAATTACACCCTTACCATCGCCCTGATGGAAAGGTTAAATGTCTTGAGACGATCAAGTTCTCTATCAATACCCATCAGGGGTGTTGGGGAGAGTGTAATTTCTGTGCTATCGGCGTACACCAGGGACGTACGATCCGTACCCGCTCAGAGGCTTCCATTATCAAAGAAGTCAAACAGTTCACGCAGTATAAAGATTTCAAGGGGATCATATCGGATGTGGGCGGTCCGACGGCCAATATGTACGGGTATGAGTGTAAGAAAAAACTCAAGCATGGTACATGTGCGCATCAGCGTTGTGTCGATGCCAATCATCTCTGCTCATCGATGAAGATAAACCATAAGCGAAACATTGACCTGCTGCGGCAGGTTCGTGCAGTTGAAGGTGTGAAAAAAGCCTTTGTCGCTTCGGGAATACGTTATGACTTCATCACTGAAGACAAAGAACACGGGTATGCTTATCTCAAAGAGCTGGTTAAGCATCATATCTCCGGACAGATGAAAGTCGCTCCGGAACATACGCAGCAGCATGTACTTGAACTGATGGGAAAACCGGGGAAACAGACTCTGATCGATTTTAAGAAGATGTATGACAAGCTTAATGCAGAAGAAGGGAAAAAACAGTTTTTGACCTATTACCTCATTGCTGCACATCCGGGTTGTGAAGAGAGGGATATGCATGAACTCAAACGTTTTACGACAGAAGAATTGCAGATGAACCCTGAACAGGCCCAGGTCTTTACACCGACCCCCGGCACCTATTCGGCTGTGATGTATTATACAGAGATGGACCCGGTGACGCGTAAAAAAATATTTGTCGAAAAAGACATGCACAGGAAAGAGAAACAAAAAGCTATTGTTGTGAAGAAGGAGAAAATCCATCATAACAACTTTGCAAGCTAATAGACTTGTAGAGGCGGCATATATATGAAAATAACATCTGTTTAGATAATTCCCACCTCTGTATTAATCAAAAATATTGGCACATTTTTTGCGTCTCTTAGTCTCCTTTTAGCTTCCTTTCCTTACAATATGCAATAACAGAATAAGTAACAATTATGGGTAGACATGCGAATTGATAAATTTTTGAATGCGGTCAATCTGACCAAGCGTCGTACTGTTGCACAGGATATGATCTCTAACGGGGTTGTACTTATCAACGGTAAGGTCGTTAAAGCGAGTAAAAATGTAGAAGTGGGTGATGAGATTGAACTTGCTTATCTTAAGGGAAGTAAAAAATATACGGTATTGTTGATCCCTACACTCAAGTCCACACCGAAATCTGAACAAGACAAGTACATAAAGGAGCTCTCTTGAATTATAATGAAGCCGAAACAGCTTTTGAAACACTGTTTGCGCACAAGATGGATGATGCGCAAATGCGAGAATTCCTGATCTCGATGAGACTTGATGAAAGCACGCCGGTCGAAGCAATTGCTGCTGCAGCTTCTGTAATGCGTTCTCATGCGATTGCTTTGCCTATTGCAGAGGAACTCCGTCCTCGCCTTTTGGATGTCGTTGGTACAGGAGGTGACAAGATTGGAAGTTTTAATATCTCTTCCACCGTAGCACTTCTGTGTTCATCAGCCGGGGCATATGTTGCCAAACACGGAAGCCGTTCGGTGACATCGAAGTCTGGTTCAGCAGATATGTTTGAGAGCTTGGGTGTGAGACTGGATTTGAATATCGAACAGAGTGCGAAGCTCCTTGAAGAGACAGGCTTTACCTTTATGTTCGCACAGAATCATCATCCTGCTATGAAGTTCATTATGCCGGTCCGAAAGAGTATCAGTGAAAAGACTATTTTTAATGTCCTTGGCCCCTTGACTAATCCGGCAGGTGTAAAGAAGACCATGCTGGGTGTCTTTGACAAGAGTTTTGTCCCTAAGATAGCAGAAGCCTTGAGAATAAACGGATCAACATCAGCTTTGGTTGTCAGTTCTCGTGAACATATGGATGAGATAAGTATATCGGATATTACCTATGCTGCACGTCTAGATGCAAATGGTATCGGGGAATTTGAAATAGACCCGCTTGAGTTTGGAATCAAACGGGCGCCATTGGAGGCAATTGTCGGCGGTGATGCCCAGGAAAATGCGCAGATACTGCATAATATTTTCAATGGTACGGCAGAAACAGCGCAAAGAGATATTGTCTTGATCAATGCGGCATGTTCTTTAATGGTTGAAGGGATGGCAAGAGATATTCAAGACGGGCTTGAAATCGCAAGGGATGCGATAGAGAGTAAGAAGGCCAGGGCTAAGCTTGAAGAGATTATCAAGGTCTCTTCACGGCTATGAAAACCTTTGTCTTGGGCCTGGATGAACTTGAGTCTGTTCTCAAGGAGATAGAAACACAGTTGCCAGAGGGGGGTGTCGTCATTTTACAGGGTGACCTTGCATCAGGCAAGACTACTTTGACACAGGCTTTTGCCCGTCATCTTGGACAGGAAGAGGCCGTCACTTCACCGACCTTTTCTCTACAGCAGTGTTATGGGGAGAAGCTTTTCCATTATGACCTGTATAACAAAGGTTTGGAGCACTTTATGAGTTTGGGGCTCTTAGAGGAGCTGGAAAAGGCAGGATATCATCTGATAGAGTGGGGCGATGATAGGCTGAACAGTCTATTGAACTCTGCAGGGATAGCTTCTATGCAGATAAAGATTGAAAAAGATAATGATAAAAGAGTATACAGATGCATAAACTAGAGGCCAAAGGGCTAAAAAAAACCATTAAAAAAACACCTATTGTCCGAGGAATGTCTCTGGAAGTCAATAGTGGAGAAGTTGTCGGACTTCTTGGGCCGAATGGTGCAGGTAAGACAACGACGTTTTATATGATATGCGGCTTGGTCGAATCCAGTGCCGGGGAAGTTTTTTTTGACAATGACAATATATCCAGACTTCCTCTGCATAAACGTGCTGTCAAAGGGATAGGTTATCTTCCTCAGGAATCTTCTATATTCAAGGACCTGACGGTTGAAGACAATCTCCTTGTCGCCGCTGAGGTCAATATCGATGATGAGGAAGAACGTTACAAACGTATAGACGAGCTTCTTGACCTGTTTAATATCGAGCCTATCCGTCACCGTAAAGGGGTGAGTCTTTCCGGTGGTGAACGTCGCCGTGTTGAAATCGCCCGGGCTTTGGTAAATGCACCGAAGTTCTTGTTGTTGGATGAGCCTTTTGCCGGTGTTGACCCTATCGCAGTTATGGATATTCAAAGTATTATCAACCAGTTGACGGATATTGGTATCGGTGTCTTAATTACTGACCATAATGTACGTGAGACTTTGGCCGTATGTGACAGGGCTTATGTTATCAAGGCAGGTGAATTATTGGCTTCAGGAAGTTCTGCAGAGATTTCTGAAAATGAAGATGTTCGTCGTCATTATCTGGGTGAGAGCTTTAAGTTCTAATACGATGGCAGGATAGAATGGATATGCGGGAGAGTAATATTATTTTGTTTATAGATGAGAACTTCTCCTTTCTCCCGGCTCTCTTTTCACGCTTTAAGGCAGTGTCATGGCGTTAAGAACCTCCCAAAGTGTCGAATCAAAAAATAAACTCTCGTCAACCCTTCGTAACTGGTTACCTATTTTACACTCAGGTCTTGGTGACCTGGAAGAAGCGATGGCACCGTTTGTCGAGGGTAATCCTTTGATCGAAGTCAAATCAGGTTATGAAGAGAACTTTGAAAAGCGTTTACCAAAAAAAGTCCTTTACGGACAGGGTGTCAAAAACTCTCAAACGGAACAGATTGAAGCACTTACCATTGCCAATAAGTCTATTTATGATGTTCTCGATGAACAGATAGACTCCACACTCTTTCCTACACCGATATCTAAAGAGATTGCCTATTCTGTCATAGAGAACCTAGATGAAGACGGTTTTTTTGAAGGGGATATCTCTATTCTAAGCGAAAAACTGGGTGTCACTGAACAGGAGTATGAGAAGGTACGTAAACGGTTTGCCTACCTTGACCCTATCGGTATCGCTGCAAAAGATATCAAAGAGTGTTTTGTCTTTCAACTTGATGATGCAACGATATCGGATGAGAACTATGCTCTAGCTCTGAAGATCATCGAGAACCTTGAAGAGATACATTCTTTTGCCAATGAAGAGGGATTTGATGAGACGTTGAAAGTGGTACAAAGCTTCCGTAACCCTCCTGCGATAGAGTATTTTGAAGACTCAAACGAGATCATCTGTGATTTGATGATCTATTTTAATGAGGAAGGAGGTATTGAGGTGAAAATCAATGATGCCTACTATCCTGCAATCACTATCGATACGGAGTATGGAGTCGAGCACGAATATGTCACGGCAAAGATCAAAGAGGCAAAAAGTCTTGTTGATGCTCTGGACATGCGGCGGGCTACCTTATATAAAGTCGGTCTAATGATCGTCGAGTATCAATATGACTTCTTTACCGGAGGCTCTATCAAACCCCTGACACTAAAGACACTTGCCGATGAGTTCGGCCATAACCCTTCAACCATATCACGGGCCATTGCCAATAAATACATTGCCTGTGAACGTGGTGTCTTTGCGATGAAAGAGTTCTTTACAACAGCAATCGATGAAGATGTGTCCAATGCCGCTATCAAAGAGTATTTGAGCAGTCTGGTGAAAGAAGAACCGCATAACAAACCGCTTTCAGACATGAAACTGCTTGAACTGATTCAGGATAAATTTAAAGTGAAGATGGTGCGTCGTACTATCGCAAAATATAGAAAACAACTCAATATTGCCGGTTCTAGCGAGCGCAAAAAGCTCTATATACTAGGTGTTAGTTGAGACTCGGTAAAAAAGATACTCTTCTGAAAGAGAGACTTGACAGAGAAGTCATGCTTCGCAATGTATCCGATGAAGTCACCGAGGAAAACCCTGATCCTATCATGATTGCCAAAGCATACAGGGATGAATATTCGGCCTTGGTATGCGCTCTCTTTGCTTATGGCAAGGTGGAGAATATCATCAGATTTTTACGTTCTTTGGATATGGGCCTGATCGATGAGAATGAAGATGTGATCAGGCAGAGTCTTAAAGGATATTATTACCGTTTCCAAAACGCAGAGGATATTATACAGTTCTTTATCACCCTTTCACGGCTCAAAAAAGAGATGTCACTCAATGCTCTTTTTTTGCAAGGATATCAGGAAAAGGGGGATGTGATAGAAGGAATCAATGCGCTTTTAAGGAAGATGTTTTCTGTAAACGATTACCAAAGCCGAGGGTATGCTTTTTTACTGGGCAAAGTAACACATAAACGAAAAGGTTCTGGTGCCTTGAAACGCTGGAATATGTACATTCGCTGGATGGTACGTCATGATGAGATAGATATGGGACTTTGGTCAGGTGTACATACAAAAGATCTCATCCTGCCTTTGGATACGCATACCTT
>JBFEWG010000071.1:0-10371 GCA_041546465.1 Sulfurimonadaceae bacterium | reverse complement strand
TTTATGCAGCGATCAAGTTCTTCCTTTATACCTTTGCCGGTTCATTAGTAATGCTAGTAGGGATGATCTTTATGGCATACCTGTATCAGCAGGCAACAGGTAACTGGTCTTTCTCTCTTACAGAGTGGTACAGAGTCGTTCTTCCTGAGAGCTATCAACTGTGGTTGTTCGCAGCATTTTTCCTTGGTTTTGCGATCAAGGTCCCGATGTTCCCATTCCATACATGGTTGCCGTACGCACACGGTCAGGCACCAACAATAGGTTCGGTTATCCTTGCAGCAGTATTGCTTAAGATGGGTACATACGGTTTTGTTCGTCTTTCACTGCCAATGTTTCCGGATGCTTCGGTCTTCTTTATCCCTGTCATCGTTGTTCTTTCGGTCATCATGATCATCTATACAGCAATGGTCGCATATGCGCAAGAAGACATCAAGCAGGTCGTTGCTTATTCGTCTGTCTCGCACATGGGGGTTATTGTTCTTGGTACTTTTGCAATGAACATTGAAGGTATTTCAGGTTCGATCTTTTTGATGATCGGTCACGGTATCGTCTCGGGTGCACTCTTCTTGCTTGTTGGTGTCATCTATGATAGACGTCATACAAAACTGATGAGTGAATTCGGCGGTCTGGCTTCTGTAATGCCGCGTTATGCGACGATCTTCGGTATCATGATGATGGCATCAGTCGGTCTTCCGTTGACGATCAACTTCGTCGGTGAGTTCCTTTCACTGCTTGGTCTGTACAAGGTCTCATTGATGTATGCACTTGTCGCAGGTTCGGCTATTATCGTTGGAGCTATCTATATGCTTTCTGCTTATAAGAAAGCATTCTTCGGTAATGTAACGAAAAAAGAGAATGAGAACCTTCCAGACGTTAACAAAACGGAGCTATACGGATTGATTCCATTGACGATCATCGCGATCTGGCTTGGTGTTTATCCGAAACCTATCCTTGATCCAATCGATAAGTCGGTTCGTGAGAACGTGCTTAATATCATGTATCAAAAAGTAAATACAGAGATGGGTACAGAAGCAGCGCGCGCGATGATTTCTGATCCGTATGCTGTGAAAGAAAAAATCGTTGCTGCAGCTCCTGTCAAGAAGCATGCCGCACCGGCTCATCATTCTGAAGGAGGTCACTAATGTTAGAAGCAGTAAATGTGAGTTTTGCCTCTTTGAACATGCCTACGCTTTACCCGATGCTGATCGCTATCGTGGGAGCGCTTTTTATTCTTAGTATCGATCTGATCAAATCAGGTCTTGACAAGAGTGTCTATGTGATGGTCACTCTTCTTTTCCTGGCGCTTGATCTTGGTGCAGTATTAGACTTTGTCGGTGTCTTTGAGACAACAGGTGCAGTCCGCGGTTTCTTTGATGTTATGTTGATGGACGGTATTGCCATCCTTGCTCAGATCATTATGATCGTTGCTTCAATGCTGTTCATCCTTTTGGCATTGACGAAACAGCGTTTTCAAGAGTATAGATATGCAGAATATTTTTCACTCTTTATGTTCATGATCGCAGGTCTTCAGTTCATGGTCGCTACAGATAACCTTATCCTGGTATTTGTCGGTCTTGAAACATCATCACTTGCACTTTATCCATTGATCGCTATGCACGGTAAACGTAACTCATTTGAAGCAGCAGCTAAATACTTCACGATGGGTGCATTGGCAGCTGGTCTGTTCGCTTTTGGTTCGATGATCCTTTATGCATTGACTGGTTCGGTCGAGATCGCTGTGATTGCCAACACATTGAGTATGAACGGTATTGATTCTGCTAATATGGTCTTTATCATCGTCGCAACGGTCTTCTTGCTTTCGGCTTTTGCTTTTAAACTGGGTCTTGTACCGTTTCATACATGGACACCTGATGTCTATCAGGGTTCAACAGCAGCATTGGCAGGTTTCATGTCGATCGTTCCAAAGCTTGCAGCATTCGTCGTTGCCGTACGTATCTTCGAGTTCTTGATGTCAACAGGTGTTGTATGGGTAGAGATCATGTTGTATGCCATCGTAGTACTTACGATGACAATGGCGAACGTCTGGGCACTGGTTCAAAAAGATGCTAAACGTATGTTGGGATACTCTTCTATCTCTCATGCAGGTTTTGTTATGGCAGCCGTACTTATCGGTACAACACATGCTAACACGGCACTGTTCGTTTACTGGGCGCTTTTTGCTTTTGCAAACCTTGGTGCTTTCGCGATGCTGTGGATCGCACATCAGAAACAGCATGATGATGAGTCTGATGACGCCTTTGAGAAGTTCTCAGGTATGATCAAGACATCGCCGTTTACGGCAGTGATGATCGCTCTGTTTATGTTGAGTCTTGCAGGTATCCCACCGTTTGCTCTGTTCTGGGGTAAGCTTTACCTGATCGCTTCTGCTGTGACAGGTGACTATATTGTACTGGCATTGATCATGGCACTTAACTCAGCGATCGCTGCATATTATTATGTGAAGATCATCGTATACATGTTTATGAAAGAGCCAGTAGGGAATAAAGACTATATGGTCAATTCATCGAACGTACTAAAAACCGTTATCGGTACAGCGGCAGTATTTACTATCGCTTCGGTATTGGCAGTAAGCCCATTGATGGAGTTTGTTGCCGGAATGGTGTATAACAGCGGTTATTAATCCTTCCAACTGAAAGAAGAAATCTTTCTTCTTTCGCTTTTCACTTATTTACCTCTTGTACAAAAAACTTATACTTCTATTAGATAATAAATGACTGCTTTAAGGTGTATCAATCCCTATCCCTCATCTTAGGCATCTTAGCTTCACCTTCGCCAAAGAAAATCTCCGTAAACACTTTTGAAAGCTCTGCATTGTCGGTATAGGTATGCATGGTCTTATAAAAGAGCTCTTTGACTTTCTCGGTCTGCTCCTGGGTATTAGTAAACGGAGTATTCTTAATAATACACAGTGCAAGGTCACCGGCTGTTTCACTTGGCATATCATCGCGGAGACTAAACCATAGGGCACTCAACTCCGGTGTCATCTCTTTACTCTCGAAGGTCTCACTTCCAAAGATATGTTGTGCATCCATAAGTCTGGAGATAGCAAAACTTAAATCATTTTGTGAAGCAAACATCTGCGTGGGAGAATATTGGGTATAGGGGTCTTTGTGTATCGTTATCAAGTTATTGATAATCGTGTCGAAATGTCTCATAAGTTTTATCCTTTAAGAAGCAGTACAGTAGTGTTGTTCATGCGTCTTTTTAACAGTAGAAGTATAACTTGTTGCGTTTAATATCTCTAGGGAAGATAATATTTGTGAATGATTTTATGTATTGGATGTATCGTACTGAAATAGCGCCTATTGAATATATCTATAGTGATAAGAAAGTAGAGGTATACTATGCTCAAAAGAGCATAGTGAAGTAGAATTATTTTAGGTTGTTAGCGATGTTCTTAACGGCGTCAGAAGCATGGTTGAACGCTAGTGCGATAGAACCCTGATCTGTTACAACGTCACCGATAGTATAAAGACCTTCTACATTTGTCTCAAATGTTTTTTCGTCATATACAGGAACATCCCACTCACCAGTTTTAACACCAGAGTTAACTAGGATATCTTTTGGTGTTGTACCACCAAGTGCATATACTGCTCTGTCATACTCGCCAGTTGAACCGTCAGTGAAGTTAACTTGGATCTTACCTGCTGGAGAAACTTCAAGACTTTCAACGTCAACACCCATTTTGTTCACAATTTTACCGTTATCAAGGTATTTTGTACACATCTCAGTATTGATCGGGTTCATACGAGTGATTTCAGCTTTACGGTAGTTAAGTGTAACCACACAGTCTTCCATCCCTTCCATCTCAACAAGACCATAAGCATACTCACCAGCAGTATCACCACCACCGACAACCATTACATGCTCTCCATTTTGAACTTTTGAAAGGTTGAAGTTAAGCACTTCTTTAAGCTCTCTCGGGAATTTGTATTTAGGTTTGTTTGGTTTACCCATACGGCCTACTGAAAGGATGACGTTTTTAGCTTTTAATGTTTCTAAGGCTTCATCTACACCGTCAGTACCGTAAACAATAGAGAAAAGGCCATCTTCACCCTTCTCAACTCTCATGATTTCATGGTTGTACTCAAATTTGTCAAGTACACCTGCATCGGCAAGTTTTTTGTCCATTTGCTCGATATACTCTTCTTTAGAACACTCTTCAAAAGAAACGTTACCAGTAAATTCAAACTTGATACCCATCCAGTCTTTATCTACACGTTTACCTTTTTTGTAAAACTTGTGAATCATGTCATTGTGATGAGGCGCTTTGTCAATAACAACGATGTTTTCAATACCTGCCAGTTTTGCTTCGATAGCCGCAGCCATACCACCAGGTCCAGCTCCAATAATTGCAATGTCTACAACTTTTCCGTTTTCGTGAATCATAATTTTCCTTCAGAAATATTTACCGAATTATACAGAAATTTTCAGACAAATACTTCTCCATTCTTGTTTTTTTTATTATCTATTCTTGTCTTTTATGTATCGACATTATATATTTCATTATAAATAAGCAATTTGTGATTTGTAAGGCTGATATCGATTCAACCCGTAATTGCTTGAAAGTTTATAGGGGTGTTTGAGATAAGTGATACTCTCTATATAAGACAAGGTTCTCTAAATATGATTTCTAAGAAAAAACATGTATAATAACAACAATTAAGACATTTTAAGGGAGAAGTTCAGTTGCTAAACAGATTCGCCTTGCTTCTCTTTATGTTCTCTTCACTGTTCTTTCCCCTTTATGCTTTGACATTGACTATCAATGTCGGACGTGATGCAGGAGAGAACTTTTCTATTGTCCATGTCAAAGAAGATATCCCCTTTAGCTGTAAGGCAGTGAAAGATGATTTTGACAAGATCACTCAAGTCACATGTGTCTTTCCCCGTGAACCAAAAGAGAAGTTCCAGCAGATGCAGACGAATTTTTTCAAGATCGACTCCTCTACAGTAGCAGGGAAATATCATATTGACATCTATCCCCTTGCAAAGTTGGAGCTTTTTCCTGTAGCGCATACCCTTTATGAAAAAGGGGAGATACAACCTTATACTCAGACAGAATCAGCAAAACATTGGATGCTTGTTGGATATGAGAAGAGCATGCCTCTGATCTCACCTGAGAAGATCCCTCCTTTAGGTATCAACTTTCCGATCGAGATGGCAGAAGTCAAGATGCCTAGTGTCGGAGCACTTGATATATCAGGACGCCCTATCAAGCTAGATAAAATCAATGATGTCAGTGCCTATATGCGTATCAAAAGCCAATATGAATCCGGGAACTATGACCAATTGGCAAAAGACGTCGACAGCCTGTTGAAACGTTTTCCACAAACGATATTCAAAGCAGAGCTTCTGCTTTACAAGATACGAGGGTGTCACCATACCGATGAGAGCGAAGCCTTGATGAGTGTCTCGAAGGAGTATATCCGTGAATACTCTGATGATATCAATATGGCTGAAGTGTTAGCCTATACGGCTAATGCGTATTCGACTGTCGGCATGCAGTCGGACGCCGGTTACTTCTATGAACGTCTGTTTAAAGAACATCCGCGTTCCAAATTTGCTGCATTAGGAATGGTATACCTGGGAGACCAATATATATCAAGCGGAAAACAGAAACCGGCAGAGAGTTATTTTGAAAAAGCACTCTATAATACCAGCGACGTAGAGATTGCTTCGATGGCGGCAGTACGTTTGGCCAAACTCAGTTTGGACAAGGGCAAGATAGAGCGTACAGCTGAACTCTATAGCAAGGTGGCAGAGGGTAACCCGAAATATCTACTTTATGATCTTGATAAAAACTATGATATAGCCAGGGCTCTTGCAAACCGTGGGGATAAGGGTGTTGCTGTCGATATCTTATCGGGAATAATCCAACATCTTCCACAGGCGAATGATATGTATGAAGAGATGGTCAAAGATATTGGGGTATGGTTAAGTGAACTTGATGATAAGCCCGCAGCCTATAAAGCTCTTAAACGCTATCAAGAGCTTTATGGTGAGAGTGAATACTCAACAGAAGTACAAGAGGCCTTGGATGCCCTCTTCTATGCACCGGATGATGCCAATACAACAGCTCTTATCGCCGAATATGAGACGCTTGAGAAAAAGTATGTCAATCAGGAGATCGGACAAAAAGCAAGTATGCAAAAAGCAAGGCTCTATTTCAAAGAGAAACAGTATCAGTCTGTTTTAGACATGCAAGGAAGCGGTGTTGAAAACGAGGCGGGATATTTTGATCTGGAGCAGGATGCCGCACAGGCACTTGCACTTGAGACACTGCAAAAAGGGGAGTGTGACAAAGCAATCGGGTTGAGCAATGAGTATAACCTCACTTTGGAGAAAAGGTTTGATGAGAGTCTTTATGAGTGCTCCTTTAAAACAGGTAATTATGCCTTGGCGAAAAAGACGGCAAGTAATCATCTAAAAGATAAGAACAATCGTCTGCTGTGGTTGTACAGGTACGCGAAGACACTTAACAAGTTAGGGAAGTATGAAGAGTTGACGAAGGTTGCCAAAGATGTCATCGCTCTTTCTGAGGTAGAGGAGAGTTCTGCTTATGATGATATTCTTCATGACGTTTTTTATGCACATGAACGATTGAAAAATACCCAGGAGATGGTTGTAACGATTAAAGAGCTTGAACGACGAAGAGGTTTGAAATATGATGATATTGAGCTTTATGTTAGCATGGTTAAATTGGGTCTGAAAGAGGATGATGATCTTATTGTCCAGATGTATGCAGGTAAGGTCATGCAGCTTCAGGAACAGACAAACAGCTATTCTCAATCACCTTTTATCGAGTTTGCTGCACTTCAGGTCTTAAAAGCACAGAAGAAAGAGAAAGAACAGTTGAAACTCCTGAATGAATTGATTAAACGTGACCTTAATGATAAGGAAAAATCCCGTGTACAATATATGTTGGGGGCACTGTTGATGAAGGAAGGTAAGACGAAGGAAGCGAAAACAGCCTTTGAGACAAGTATAGAATCAGATAAAGGTTCAGCCTGGGCATCGCTCTCCAAAGATGCACTGGAGCTGCTTGAATAACCCACAGCTATGAGGTTTACATGGAAAAGAAGCAAGAACGACATATCCTTGGCAAAGTAACAGAAAACGATCCCGTTTCCATAGTGATCGGTGCGTTAAACACCAATGATGATACAGCCAGATTTGACGTTCAGGAAAATTCGGATGGAGAGTATGGACGCTTCAGTATTGATGCTTATGGGGTCTGGAACTATAGATTGGACAATTCTAAGCCCAATGTACAGGCACTGAAGGAGGGCGAACGAGTCTATGACAGGTTCGTTGTCACACTCGGTAATGCATACGGTAAAAAAGTTAGTAGTGATGTCACGATTGAGATTCATGGAAAAGATGAGGCCCCAGAACCTGTAACACACCCCTTTGTCATCCATGATGATATGACCCATGGGGTAGTCACAGAAGATGAGGTTGCTATTGCTGTAGGAAGGCTGTTTACCAATGTTAATGATGCCGTATTTGAGGTCCAGGTAGCGACAGAAGGGGAATATGGTATATTTAGTATTACAAAAGAGGGATTCTGGACATACGAACTGGATAACAGCAGGGATGTGACACAGGCATTGAATGATGATGACAAGCGGTTGGAACTCTTTCCTGTTTCCGCAAAGGATGCACAAGGTCGGGAGGCCATTAATAAGGTGAAGGTCCTTGTTTTGGGAAAAGATGAAGAGATACCTGTGGAAGAACAGGTATTGAGGATTATTTGAGATGCGATACTGTTTATTTATGCTGGTTTTGTTAAATTTATTGGGTGGTGTTGTTTATGCGAAGGAGAAGGGTATGAGTATCTATGACTTCAGTGTGGTTGACATTAACGGTCAGGAAGTTTCAATGTCGAAATACAGAGATAAAGTACTTTTGATTGTCAATGTCGCAAGTGAGTGCGGTTTTACACCGCAGTACGAAGGTCTGGAAAAGCTGTATCAGGACTACAAAGAGCAGGGCTTTATGGTACTTGGTTTTCCTTCCAACCAGTTTGGAAAACAGGAACCAAAGAGCAATAAGGAGATCTACTTCTTTTGTCAGGGAACCTATGATGTGCATTTTGACATGTTTGCCAAGATTGACGTCAATGGAGAGAATGCAATTCCTTTGTATAAATACCTTAAGCAGCAGCAAAGCGGTGTCTTATGGACAGAAGCCATCAAGTGGAACTTTACTAAGTTTCTTGTGGATAGAGAGGGACGGGTGATTAAGCGTTACGCCTCATCGACAAAGCCAAAGAGTATTGCTCAAGATATTGAAAAACTACTTGGGCCCTAAAAGTCAAAGGCCGTGATAAGACGCAGATAGGTAGCATCATTCTGCTGACCGTTAAGATAATCAATCGATTCGAAACGCAGATAGATCGATGTGTTAGGATTAACATAGTGTCGGATATGTGAATAATAGGCATTGAAGTTTTTACCACGTGGATCATTGACTCTGGTATGTGTCAGCCAGAGGGCAAGTTCGGTTTGGCCATAGATGCCGGGTTCCATGTCAAAATGTGACTTGAGCATCCATGTCTCAGGTTTGAAGTTCCCTCTTCCATTGGCGACCATAGAAGTGGTATAGACTTTTGCAAGCCCGCCATAACCTTTGACGATACCACTAAGCCCAAAATTTTGTGAATAGTTGAGTATGATTCCATACTTCTCCTCATCAATGCCGAACCTGAATGCCAAAAGATCGATATCATCACCACCATTGGCTGAGAGAGGATCATTATAGATCCCGCCCTTACCACTTTTGAAATATTGAAGGCCGAAACAGAAGAGATTGCCTTTAAAGATATGTTTATAATCAACTTGGCCTATAAAAGTACTGTAGAGTTCAGGGGCATGATAATAGTATGATTGAAGAGAGAGCTCATCTACACCTTGGTAGTTGAAGCCGAACATACTGATGCCTTGATCGAAAGAACCGCTTCCGCTTTCCTTTTTGTATACTTCCGAAGTGTTCGAACGTATATGCGTGATGTAATTAAACTGGATGGTCGTATCGGTGAGTTGTTCGGATGTCAGGGCGATACCCCGATAGGACCAGGGGATGATCCGTGTGATGTCATCATTCATCATCGGCGTTGAGAGCATAAGGTTTCCAGCCTTAAGTACCCTGTTAGTATCATGATAGGCAAGAAAAGCTTCGGAGAGGGCGGTAAGACTTGAGGCGCCATTATCATTATCAAATAGATAAGTCTGTTCTTTATTCTTGTACGGACCGACGGCGGAAGAGTGATGAAAGCGGACAGAGGCCAGTAGGGGTCGAGCGTTGTCGGTGGTATATTTTAAAAACCCGCCCAGAGCGTTTGCATAGGCATTTTCTTTATGTTTATTATCGATATTGTAATTAAAGAGAGTAAGGTTCCCAAGGACTTTCCCCTGTTTAAACAGGCCATGCATTGAGTTAAGGTTTTGAGCATGGATAAAGAGGGAAAATAGTAGAAAGAATATAAAAATCTTATGCATAGTACTCTCATATAGAATCTGATAAACAGCTTAACAAATTAGAACTGTAGAGAGACTTTAAAAATCATCTGGTATAATCACGAAATTATTTTACCAAGGAGAAGTTATGGGAATCCCTCAACCTTCGTTTTACATCTTTAAATGTCAACAGTCTGCACCTCCAGGAATGCCAAAACCATCGTGCGTGACACCTGAGACTCAGGACCTTTTTCAACATTTAGCACAAACTTTGATGCAAAAAGGTATAATTGGTACAGTACAACCGATCCAGACTGGATGTATGGCTCGTTGTAATGCGGGTCCAATCATGCTGGTAGAACCGGGTCACACGATGTACGTAGGTCTAAACAAAGAGAAGATCACACGTATTATCGATGAACATATCATCGGCGGTAACGTTGTTGAAGAGTATGTTATTGATGCTGAACTTTGGGATGCACCGATAACACCTGCTGATATGATGAAGCAGATGGGTCAATAGGAAAGATATATGACAATGGAAATGCTTTATAGTAAACTTCACCGTGCTACGGTAACAGACGCTAATCTAAATTACGTCGGTTCAATTACAATTGATGAAGAACTAATGCAAGCAGCAAAAATGCGTGTGGGTCAAAAGGTTGAGATTCTCAATATCAACAACGGGGAACGCTTTTCTACTTATATCATTTTAGGCGAACCGGGTAAACGTGAGATCTGCCTGAATGGAGCAGCTGCAAGAAAGGTACATAAGGGTGATAAGGTTATTATCGTTGCTTACGCTACTTATGATGAGAAAGACCTTGAGACATATGCACCTAAAGTCGTTCTTCTAGACGACGATAATAATATAGACGAAATTTTAGAC
>JBFEWG010000053.1:0-12402 GCA_041546465.1 Sulfurimonadaceae bacterium | reverse complement strand
TCTATCGGTTTAATGTCTTTAAGATACTTTCTAGCCTCTTTTAAAAGCCGCATATGTGTTTTTACGTTTAATCTACTCATCTGCAATCCTTTCCATTTTCACAATCCTGATTACATAGTCTAGCAGGTCTCTGCCTTAAAAAGTTTTAATAAATTACTATTGATACTTTTTTAAGAGAAACCATTAAACTATAACATACGAAAAAAGGTTCTATTTAATAAACAAAGCACTTCCATCTATTTACTTGAAAGTGGCTTTTTACAATACACAGTGACCTGACAGGCTATAAAAAGAGGTTCACTACTCTCTTTCCAGAAAAAGCCTGTACCCTTTGGTTTCATGCGAAGGGACAACATGAGCCAGCCTCCACCCCTCTTTATAGAGAGCAGTCAAGGTCGTTTTTGAGCTTTGAACCTGTGAAACGCCGTCTGCAGCATCACTTTTGGTTGATTCTTTTTTCGCATCACTCACCTGGATGATCTCGGTATCCTCATTATAGAGTACTGCACAAAAATACACACGAATTTCCATGATATTGCCTCACTTTCGTCTGGATCAGAGTCTTTACAACACGATAAAGGTTCTCTTATCTAAGTATTGTAACCAAATTTAAAAAACATGTTCAAACTGTTAAAGCTCACTAAGACTTTGTGCCCACATACTAAGCTCGGCCTGGGAGAGTTGCGCACTGATACGATTGACCTCTTCACCTTTATTGAAAGCGATGATGGTAGGCAATCCGCTGACACCATACTTCATAGCGACCTGCTGATGTTCATCGGCATTGATCTTGAGAAACCGCACCTTCATGCCGAAGCCAAGTGCCGCATCCTCATAATCATCATACATCGCCATACAGGGACCACAAACGGTTGAATAGAAATCGAGCAGCAGCGGTATGTCACTCTCAGTGATATGTGTCATACAGCTTTCATCATCCACTTCGACAGGAAAAGGATCATCCAGGGCTGCCTGACATGCCGAGCAGGGATAAGACTCATGTTCAGTATTGAAGGTTATCGTGTTAACAGTGTTGCACTCCGGGCATACGACTTTAAGGGTTTGCATTATAGACCTTAGATAAAAATATATCGGAAGTATACACTTTTCTTCAAAGAGAGTCTCACTTCCTTTGCTCCCACGATACAATCAAATAAGGCAGAATATATTAATAGAGCTTGATGTAGACTTTCATCAAAAAAGGACAGTCATGGACATGAGCATGCACATGGAACCGATAAACCTGGTCAAGTCATTAAAAGGCACCTACAAACAATCTGACAAGGAGATGGTCGTAAAGATAATTGATGAGTATAAACAACAAAAGAACTGCAGCTATAAATATGCCTACGGAAAAATGGTTGAGGGAAACCCATCCTATTCGACATACACAAGGTGGAGACGAGAACTGAACATAAAATAGTTCTTTTCTTTCACAAAAACGACTCCTCTTCTTGTTAAACCAGATAAATCTTCAATGATGGCAATATTTCTTTCATCACATCAAAAGGCGGAGTTTCTAAGGGATTATCAGAGAGGTCAAGATAAGCCAATAGAGTAAAAAAACTCAGATCTGGTAAAGTTGCTATTTTATTATCATTGAGTACAAGCTTCTTGAGTCTCGGCTGGGCATTTATCTTACTGATATCGCTGATATTATTGTTTCCCAAAAATATAAACCGAAGCTTGGGCAGCTGTTCTATGACATCGATGTTTTCAATACGGTTATTCGTTAGTGCGAGTTTATGAAGTTCTTTCATATTAGATAATATACTGATGTCTTTTATCTTGTTGTCAGAGAGTGAAAGTGCCTGTATCCATGGGATTTCCATTATCTCTTGCGGGATCTCTTCAAGACCTAGACCACGTAGGTCGAGATAGGTCAGTCTCTCCTCTTTCGTTCTCTCTATACGCGCAAGCACCTCTGTATTCATAGCTTCTCTTTTCCAGGATAGATATCAGTCTACAATACCCTGCGGTCGAGGACATAATCGACGATCATATGGATAAAGACCGGTATCCTTTGGTTGGCATCTACACTGTAATGCGCCAGCTCTCTATAAGTATCGATACGCTCTTCATACAAGGCCCTTGCCCGGACCTCATCTTGTAATAAAGGACGTTTTTTACGTTCCGTCTCACTTAGACGCTCAAGGATGACATCAAAGTCCGCGTCTATATTGATGATCAGTGACTTCTCCGGTATGATGCTGTATATAGGCACACCTCCACCCGTAGCAATGACCTGCCCCTTTTTTTTAGCCAGTTCATTGATACACTGTTGCTCGAGTTGACGAAAGTACTCTTCTCCCCTGCTTTCAAATATCTCATTGATGGTGCTGTTTTGCTCTTTTTCGATCACGGTGTCAACATCGACAAAATCCTTGATCAGTTTACGGGCCAAAGCCTTGCCTACACTTGTCTTTCCCGAACCCATAAAGCCTATCAATACTATATTGTCATATACCAATTTATTACCCCTGATGTGAAAGAGTGATTGTTTTCATAAACGTGACTATACTCTCAATACTCTTTATCTGCTATTAGTTATTAACACTGATTATTTAGAGTATGTATCATAAATGATAAAGAACAAGCTTTCATGAATGGATTAGATTCTTTTAATATGCCTAATTTGAAGATCGTCTTATATAATACGTTAAAAAATTCGGGGAACCAACATGGCTATAGACAATTCACTCTATGATTCACTGCAGACGACCTTCTTTACAATAAAAGAGTACCTGGAAAGTACACAGCTCGGAAGGGAACATTCGCCGTTGATACTCAAGCAGGAGGAGCTGGGCGAGCTTTTGGAAAGCTTTGATGTTGAAGCACTTGAAGAACAGACCAAAGATATTCACGGACTTCACGATCAGCTCAATGCTATCAAAGCAGTCTCCAGTGAAATAGTCGAATCACTTGAAGAGGTTTCTGATTCGGCTGCCACAGTAAAAAAAGTGGTAAGCGCTCTGGAAACAATATTTGAAAAAATCAAAAATATCGTCCTGTAAGTGCAGGATGCTTTAGTATGATTGAACCCTATTACCTGGGCTTATTGGCACAGTTTATCCTTGCCATATCCATACTACCTTACACAATAAGTATCTTTCGAGGTACCGTTAAACCCAACCGGGTCTCCTGGTTCATCTGGAGTGTTATCGGATTTGCTTTTTGGATCATCACTCCGGAGAGTGCCGACAGGGTCACCAAGATGCTTACTGTCATTTTCATGGTCAATCCGGCTATCATTTTTATACTGACGCTCTTTAAAGGCGAAAGTAACAAGCCAGATAGACTTGAGCTTTTCTCCCTGCTGGTAGGTCTCTCTGCCATTGTGGTATGGTATCTTTTTAGAAACAGTTCCGGCTTGTATCCGATCAGCATGGCCATTGCCGCTGACTTTTCAGCCCTCATCCCAACCTTGCGCTTTGTATTCATTGCCCCTGATGAAGAGACTCCACTGGCATGGATCTGCTTTTTTCTGGGATCTTTCATCGCACTGTTCGGCATTGAGAACTATAGTCTTGAAAGTATATTATTACCGATCTATATGACCATCGGTGCATTTTGTGTTGTCTTTCCTCTGGTACGGTACAGGATAAGGATGAAAGTCCCCATAAGGAATTGGATCATCTGATTTAAAGAACGATTAATTGAGTTATATTGTCTCTTTTCTCAACACCGATCAACAACAGAGATTTTACACATGTTATAATGAAAAAAGTTTACACATTTAAAGGAATATATATATGAAACGTATCGTTATTAAAGTTGGTAGTAGCGTTTTAATCAATGGTGATGATATTGCAAGTGAGAGGATGTTAAACCTTGTCTCTTTCATTGTAGACTTACGCAAAAAATATGAAGTCATTTTAGTCACCTCCGGAGCTGTAGCGGCCGGATATACGGCAGTACAACTTAATAAGCTGATCCCTACAAGTAAAAAAGTCCTGGCATCATTAGGTCAGCCGATTCTTATGAGTTCATATAAGAGCCTCTTTGACATCTATGATGTCACCATCTCGCAGATCCTGATGACTGAAGACGATTTCAACTCACAACCCCATACGGAAATATTCCAGGATATCATCGAACGTACATTCAACAATGACATATTGGCCATTGTCAATGAGAATGACATATCGACAACACCCGAACAGCTTTTTGGAGACAATGACCAGCTTTCGGCTCATGTCACCTACTATGCAGGAGCAGACATGCTTATGATCTTAAGCGACATCGATGGCTATTATGATTCCAACCCGAAAGAGAATCCCAATGCCAAGATCAGAAAAGAGGTCACATCATTAAGCGATGATGAGTTGAACCAGGAGTTCACGCCTAACTCCAGGTTTGCATCGGGAGGTATCGTAACAAAGCTCAAAGCAGCACAATACATCATGGAAAACAATCTTGAGATGTTCTTATGTAACGGCTTTGACCTGACATCAGCCAGAAGTTTTCTGCTCGACGGGATTCAGGAAAAAGGAACCCTCTTCACCAGCAAAAAGTAAAGGTATTCTTTAAAACCTGCCCTGTTGCTCAGTATATTCCGGGGAACAGGCGATAGGGCGTGTGCTTCGCATACTCCTCATACCCTTTCAGTTCTTCGTGAAGGGTTCTGTCTTCAAGTGCGGTACGAACCACAGCGACGACTAAGGCCACCATGGCTGGTATAAGCGTCCACAAAGAGTTCAAAGCCATGATAATGCCTGCAACAGCAAGCAGGTTCCCCGCATAACCCGGATGCCGTACGATTCGGTAGGGACCACTGTCACAGACCGAATGTCCCCGCTCTGTCTGGATATATACCGTACTGGAGAAAAAACGGTTCTCTATCAAGGCCCAAGAAGCGAAAGCATACCCAAGTGCAATAATAAAAAGACCCAATATATTTAACCCTGCCGAAAACATGGGTGTCCATCCATAACGGTGATCCAGTCCTGCAACGATGACGAGAGGGAATGTGAGACTTATCGCCATCAGTGGTGAGAGTACCTTATCCCAGGGCTTTGCTTTCAAAGTTTTTTCAGAAACAAACCGTTCTACCAAAATTCCCGGATGCTTCTTTTCCGCTAGAAAACGCGACAATATACCGGCAAAAAATATCAATACAGAATAGATCCAACCCTGCCACCATCCAAGATCTCCCCCGCAAATGAGGAGAATAACAGGGACCATGAGATAGACAAGAACCAGTCCAAACCACAAACGGGGACCTGGGGGCTGTTCAACACTTGACTCCATACGCTTTGACGACATCTTTTCAACTCCGAAACAAGAACTTACCACTAATTATAGACAGATACTGCTTTTGAACATAAAAGAAAAGATATGTAACCTATTTAAATCTTGTACAAAATTATTAGATTCTTTTGCTTTGCCTTCTTTGAACCAACTCCTATATAATACGTTTCAAAACTAATAGAGAATACCTGTAAGGAAGACAGATGGACGTAAAAGACAAAAACTCTTCTACTGTAAAAACACTTAATGACCTGGCAAATCTGGCAAACTATTCACTCATGGAAACGCTTAACGCCGATCCTGATGCCAGAGCAGACGGAATAGACCACGCACCAAGACAGGTCTTCAGCGGGCATTATGTCCCTGTAAACCCGACACCAATCGACACACCGCACTACATTGCCCATAGCAATACCTTCTTTAAGGAACTGGGCTTTGACGACAGCCTGGCAACTTCCGATGATTTTATGCGCATGTTTTCAGGAGACACTTCTCAACTGCCTGAGCCTTTACGCAAACAGGGGTGGGCTACAGGGTATGCACTCTCCATATACGGGACGGAATACTACGACCAGTGCCCTTTTCGTACGGGAAACGGTTACGGTGACGGCCGTGCTGTCTCCATCCTCGAAGCCGTCATAAACGGTAAGCGATGGGAGATGCAGCTTAAAGGAGGCGGCAGAACGCCTTACTGTCGAGGAGCCGACGGTCGTGCGGTACTGCGTTCAAGCATCCGTGAATTCCTGGCACAGGAGCATATGTACGCACTTGGTGTTCCGACATCACGCTCCTTGACACTGTACACCTCTAAAACTGAGAAGGTGAAGAGACCATGGTTTACACAAGGGTCCTATTCAAAGGATCCCGAAGTGATGATAGAAGAGGACGTTGCCATCACCACACGTGTCGCTCCCTCCTTTCTGCGTGTAGGTCAACTCGAACTTTTCGGCCGCCGTGCCCGTAAAAACGAGCACCCCAAGGCGATGAAAGAACTCGAACAGATCGTCTTGCATATCATTGACCGTGAATACAACGAAGTGATCGATCAGAACCTGCCCCTCGCTGAAAAGGTGGTCTTACTTGCACAGGAGTTTCGCTCACGTCTGACAGCACTGGTAGCAGACTGGATACGTGTAGGCTACTGCCAGGGTAACTTCAACAGCGACAACACAGCCCTGGGCGGTTTCACCCTTGATTACGGTCCTTTCGGGTTTATTGATATGTTCGATCCGAGATATCAGCCATGGACAGGCGGTGGTGTACATTTCTCCTTTCTTAATCAACCCATAGCCGCAGAGCGAAACTTTCAAATGTTTTGCACGGCCCTGCTGCCGCTGCTTGGCTCACACGAGAAGGAGCTGGAGCAGCTTCATAATATCAAAAGCAGCTTCTCCAGGGTGATGCAGGCAGGTATGATAAAAATGTGGTCCAAGAAGCTTGGAGTGGAGACATTTAATACAGAACTCTTCAATGAACTTGTCGTACTGATGATAGAGACCTCAGTCGATTACACCATCTTCTTCCGTGAACTCTCTCATGTACCCGAGGACATCGAACCTCTTGTCAAAAGCTTTTATGGTGATGCGATCTATGAAGAGAAACTCCGAGAGAGATGGGCGCAGTGGTTGAAAAAGTGGAGATCACTTGTCAATGCGGGGACACCTGAGTCTGATGAGAAACTCTCTGAACAGATGAAACAGACAAACCCGAAATACACCTTGAGGGAGTGGTTTCTCGTCCCTGCCTATAAGGCTGCTGAACAAGGTGACTATTCGCTCATCCATGAGCTGCAGGAGGTTATGACAGACCCTTATGCAGAGCAGTCGAAAGAGATAGAAGAGAAATACTATAAAGAAAAGCCTTCACACCTCTTCGACATTGCCGGGGTGTCACATGTGAGCTGTTCTTCATAATTCAGTCAGTGATCCACTGACTGGCAGATCAGAACTGAATCTCGGGCTGTTTTGACTTTTCGATATAGAGAAGGACATTGGTAAAAGCATATTGATCCATCTCATCGATACCGGCATGTTCGTAATCCATGAGATAGTCAAACCCATCCAACTCAACATCTTGAATCTTTTTCAGATGAATAGTATAGATCAACAGGTCCGCCAGATCGCTCACCGGAATGATCTCTCTGAAACTTTTGCCATACTCGTCTATGTACTCATCGACAATATCCTCATTGGACATCAAAAGTATCCAAAGGATAAGCTTGTCTATCTTTTCGGGGGCATTGACTTTGTCAAGAAAACGCTTATAGATCTCCTGGTTTTGAGCTATCTCCTCCAGCTGTTCATCGACTTGTGTCTTTAAAAAGTCGACTCTTTCGGCAGTGAGCTTTTCAGTTTTATAGGCGTCTAGTACTTTATCTGCGATTTGAAATGTGTGCACTGTTTCTCTTTTTTGTTTGAATGTGCAATTATGACAAGCCTTTCTAAAAACCTCTATTAAGGGTTTAGCGATAAGATATGGCTTATGCATATTAAAAGAAATGGTGCGTGAAAATTACTTTAAGTTCTAAATTCTTAAATACTGCACATATAATATGCAAAAATTGGCTAAATTTTAATCATAAAATTTGATTTTCATCTTGACTTACGTGTATAATTGTTATATGGGCCCTCTGTAAGACTATAGAGTGACTCATAAAAAATACTAAGGATATCAGATGGGAAAGGTTTCTAAAGAAAAATTAGAAATGACCGTAGAGTTGATCGAAAATCAGATTATGATCGATCCGGACATCGATGTACAATATTGTATTCCTGACGTAGCTATGACTGTAGATAAAGAAGGAATAGAAGATTATCCATATCTTTTAGTAAAATACATGGAGGATGATTATATTGAACGCAAATTTCCTTTGAACGATCACTATTGCGATCAGTCAGCCGAAGAGATTGCAAACTATCTAACATTCTCAATCGAACAATTCAAAGAGGAGGTTGATTCATTAAAATATGGAATGTAATACACATCTAATCTTGGGGATCATTTCCACGCTCTTTCTTTGGAAATGGACCCTCAAGCAGACGCTTCGCTTCTACTCATAAAAACATCCTAAAAGAACCCACAAACACGACAGTCACAGAGCAGTGACATAAACCTAATATTAAGAGATTTGTTCCACCAGGTCATTATCCGTCGGCCAGCCGGCTACTTCATAACCATCCTCATCAAAAAAGTGCTTCTTTCCGCTCTCCATACTGATGCAGACCAGGGGATATTCCTCATCCTCACGGATCTCTTTGATTATAAAATGTTTGCCCATACGGGTCTTCCACCGCTGCCCTGCTTTGAACTCTAAAAACCCGTATTCCACTATGTTGACTCTTTAGTCGTCGTTATGCAGTTGTCCCGTAAACTCAAAGCCAAACTTCATCTTGTTGGCGATCTCCTCTTCAACCCCTTCGATCTGCTCTTCCGTTCGGCTCTCGAGCTGATCGATAAAAAACCTGTAATGCTTTTCCAGTTTAAAGGTATGGACCTTGTAAGGCTTGTCGGCACCATGTTCTTCTTTAAACTTCTCAAGACTGTCTTCCCAGGCGAAGGTCAGTTCAGCTTCGACAACTCTCTCTTCATCCTCATCAGGCAAAGTGTATTTAAATTCCACCTCTTCATCATAGGTGATAACCTCATAGACTTTTTCTCCAACACTTGACATCACATTCTCCATTGCAACTTTATTTTATACGGATCAATATCTGATTACTTGATTTTTTAACAGGCGACACTAATGAGCAAAACCCTCAATCACACTCTCTATTGTCTCTTTCTCGGCTTTTTCTTCATAACTGAAGCCTTGCTTCTCGATAGTCTTGACAATATTCAAGACATAGGCCTCCATAGAGTGCTTCAGGATCGGGCTGAGTCCTCTGCCCTCTTCTATGGCATCAGGAACAATGGCAAGAAGGTTCACCTCAGGCAAGACCTCTTTTTTACTCTCTAAGATGTTCAGACAGCCCAACACACCCGTATCATCGCTGTTCTCGCTCGTGTCCAAACCACGGAATTCCTGCATAGGAAAGTGGTAGATGGACCCCGGTGTGTCATCCACACCGATAACATCAAGGACAAGCACCTCCTGGTACTGCATGAAGATGTTTATCAGACTCATCCCTTCGACATCATTAAAGATGATGTCTACCGATGGATCAAAACTGTAATTGGACTCCAGGAATTTACCTGCATACAGGGCCATTCCCTGATCTTTTTTCGCTATATTTCCGTTACTTAAAACTGCTAATCTTTTCTTATTCATGGCCGAATTCTAGCCAAACTTGCTCATAGGAAACTAAAGGGATTGAGGTAAAGAAGAATGGGGTTTTATTTCTAAGATTTGAAGTCGATATTCATTCACACGAGTATACTTGAGATTGGTTGTAAAGTATTAACTTTGATCCCATGCCTCGATTAGCAGCTCTTCATCCGGTGAGCACTCTTTTATCTTTTCATAGTCGATTTTTACCGAACGAGACATACTGTATACCTTCTGTGAACCTCTGTCTTTAATCAGTGGGAGAATATCTTTGGCTAATGCCTTATAACTATTGGGGTATCCATAAGTCTCATGTTGTGTTGCTTTTCCCTGTTCTACAAGCTCTTTAATCCACTGAAGGCCACCCCAACCAACACCCCAGCTTGCAAGGATTTTTTCACGAACATCTTTTCCCTCAATCTGCCTCTCTACAGTAACTTCCCAGCCCACGACATGCTCTCCTTTGAACATAAAAGTATTGTTGTGTAATTGTATTGGTTAACGTATTAAATATTAATTTCACCATTTTGAGTTTTAGTAGGTAAAATCAAAACATCAACCTTCTCCGTCATGGACTTTGATACAATAATCAAAAAATATAACGTTGTCACAAAGGGTGTAAATGAAAGTCGATAAATATGATGTTTCAGCAGAGTCAGGTGCTTCAATATGGGTTATAGTCGAACACGGCACTGATATAGAAAAATTTGAAATGCCTGATGGCTACAGTATTAAAGGTTTTATTGAAACCTTTGAACTTACCAAAGATACAGACATCAATTACGAACAAGCAATGGAACGTCTGAAGACAAAAGGCTGTTATTACGGCACCACGTTTAAGGGATGTTCAATTAAATAACAGTATATATTTTAGATAAACTCGTTTGTAATCGAGTTTTAGAAAGGTTGTCAGTAATCTTCTGACACCTGTTTCATATCAATTTGGTCCATATATAATTTGTCGTATTCTTTTGTTTGATTTTCAATAAATCTTCTACAAAATGATTTTTTTCATAAAATATATTCAAACTTGTGCTAACTGAAAACAGTTCTATCGAATCAAACTCCTGTTTTAAACACTCAATTAGATACGTCCCCAGGCCTCTCTTCTGATAATAGGCATTTACAGATATCTGGTTAATATAGATCTTTTTTAATAGTTCGTCTTTTATCTTGTAGTCTATAAACCCAATGGCGACGATATCCAGATATAGATCTAATCTATTACTATAGTGACTTTGATGACTATACGCTGTGGATATACCTGTTATGTTCTTATGTGCATTATTGATGGCAGTTGCATGCTGCTTAGTTGTATCGATATCTGTTTTGATAGGGTCTTCTTTAGGGTGTGCACATCCGTTATAACAAAAGTGCATCGTTAAAAAAGCCTAACTAAAATCTAAAATATCAATTTGAGTAGATCTAAGCTTTAGGTATGGTTAGTAAAGTTTTTAAAGGATTATAAAAACGAAGTCAAATACAGATCAAATATTTGAAATTACGCGAATTATAGCATAATAGTACGTGATAATGACTAAATCTAAAGGACACAAAAAGTAGCCTGTCCCCTTTTCCAGAAGGTTTATTATGTAATCAGGTAAACATTATCAATAAAAAGAATAAAACTTAAAGATTGATGCAGGTTTAAGGAGTTTAGGGAGGAAGCTTGTAGAGGGTAAGTGACTAGCGTAACGACGCAGAAGATGCGTCGCTATTTGAGTTTTAAATTATACTGGTTTAACAGTTACGCCGTATTTCTCTTCCGCATCTTTACGAGACTCTAGGTGATAGTTCTCGATCTCGTTGAAGTTAAGGTATTTGTATACAGCTGCTTCTTTACCGGCAAGTTTAGCAGGAACAACTTCCATATACTCTTCAACAGTCGGGATACGACCAAGTTTAGCACATAGTGCTGCAAGCTCTGCAGAACCAAGGTAAACCTGAGTCTCTTTACCAAGACGGTTGTCGAAGTTACGAGTTGAAGTTGAGAATACTGTAGCACCTTTACGCGCTTGTGCCTGGTTACCCATACATAGTGAACAACCTGGAACCTCAGTTTGTGCTTTGATGTCTTTATAAACATCATAGTAACCTTCGTTCATTAGCTGACGCTCATCCATACGGGTCGGTGGAACGATCCAGAATTTCTCAACCGCTACTTCACCTTCACCACGCATAACTTCACCAGCTGCACGGTAGTGACCGATGTTTGTCATACAAGAACCTAGGAATACTTCGTCAAGTTTTGTTCCCGCAACTTCAGAAAGAAGTTTAACGTTATCCGGGTCATTTGGACAAGCAAGGATCGGCTCAGTGATCGTGTTAAGGTCGATCTCGATAACTGCTGCATATTCTGCATCAGCATCCGGCTGCATTAGCGTCGGGTTAGCCAACCACTCTTTCATCTTACCGATACGACGCTCGATAGTCGTAGCATCCTGGTAACCGTCTTTTAACATTGCTTCAAGCAATGCAACATTTGATTTGATATACTCAACAACCGGTGCTTCGTTAAGAAGTACTGTACATGCTGCAGCTGAACGCTCAGCAGATGCATCAGAAAGCTCGAATGCTTGCTCAGCTTTAAGATCAGGAAGACCTTCGATCTCAAGGATACGACCAGCAAAGATGTTTTTCTTGTTCGCTTTAGGAACAGTAAGAAGACCATCTTGAATCGCTTGGTAAGGGATAGCATTTACAAGGTCACGTAGTGTGATACCCGGTTGCATCTCACCTTTGAAACGTACAAGTACAGACTCAGGCATAGTAAGTGGCATAGAACCAGTAACACCTGCGAATGCAACAGCACCAGAACCTGCAGGGAAAGAGATACCGATTGGGAAACGTGTATGTGAATCCGCACCCGTACCTACAGTATCCGGAAG
>JBFEWG010000187.1:0-2061 GCA_041546465.1 Sulfurimonadaceae bacterium | reverse complement strand
TTTTCGACACAGGACAGTGCCGGCGAGATCAATTCCTTGGCACTGAAGGTCAAAGCGATCGTACAGACGACGAATATTAGGCTTGATAACAGTGCTGTCTACATTGACATCAAAAAGATACATCAGTTTTTGGGCATCAAAGAAGATGAATCGACCCAGATAGCTGTTATGAGTGAAGATAAAAAGCTCTACGATACTTTGGTCAGTAGATATAGGGACTTGGATGTCAAAAGCTTTTTAGAGCTCCAACCCATGATCAAACAGATGGAGGATATGATGGTGATATTTAATTCGATCACCTTTTTTATTGTCATGAGTGTCGTCTTTGTCGGTATTTTCGGAGTGATGTATGTCTCTATACTGGATAGAATCCGGGAATTCGGTATTGTTCTTGGAATCGGCATGTCGTACAGGTATATCAGGCTTCAGATAGTTCTGGAAGCAATCTTCGTCGGTCTGCTTGGATACCTTGGCGGAGCACTTCTCGGTGTTGTTTTTTTGATATATCTAAGAGATTATGGGCTTGACCTGAGCGCATTTTCAGATGCACTGGAGATGTGGGGATATGAGGCTGTCATCACGGGTACGATAAAAGTCTCCTATTTTACGAGTACATTCGGAGCGATTATAACAGCATCATTACTGAGTGTTCTGATACCGCTTAGAAAAATCAAACGACTAAACCCGATAGAGGTTATCAAGGCAGAAAAATGATACGGTTAGAAAATGTAAACAAGTATTTTTACAAAGGCGAGCCAAGAGAGGTCCATGCCCTTCGCGATATTGACTTAAGCATAGAAGCAGGGGAGTTCTCACTCTTAAGTGGACCATCGGGGTGTGGAAAGACGACGCTGCTTAATGCGATTGGTGCGCTTGACAGCATAGACAGTGGTCAGATATACCTGGATGATAAAGAGATAGGTTCTTTGGATGAGGAAGCAAGAACTGAATTACGATTGAGGGATATGGGCTTTGTTTTTCAAGCTTATAATCTGGTACCGGTCTTAAACGTAGAAGAGAACATCGGCTTCGTGATGAGACTGCGCGGTTTTAATAATGAAGAGATAAAAAAGAGGGTTCTCGAAGTGGCGGAGATGTTGGAGATAGATAATAAGTTGAGATCACTTCCGCATGCACTAAGCGGTGGCCAGCAGCAGCGTGTCGCGGTCGCTAGAGCAGTGGCTGCCAAACCGAAGATCATCCTGGCGGATGAACCGACAGCCAATCTGGATTCGCAAAACTCGAAGGCACTGATGGATATGATGAAAGAGCTTAATGAGAAGGAAGGTATCAGTATCCTCTTCGCTTCGCATGATGATTATGTTCTTGAGAGTGTCAGACGGGTGATAAGACTTAATGACGGTATGATCATTGATGCGTAAGATAGTTCTGCTATTTGTTTTTTTCTTCTTACAGATGGTGTTTGCAGACTTTGACTATAGTGTTGAGAATACAAACTTCACCATTTCTCAGGAGGCATTTCTCCCTGTTGAAGATAAAGATTATATCTATAATTATGACCGGCTTCGTTTTCGCGGCGACTATACACAAGAGAGCTATTTTGCAACGGTGATAGCGGATGCTGTCAATTATTTGGGGCATAAATATATCAGCTCGGTGTCATATACGTATGTGAAAGAGCAGGAGTCTGACACTCCGTTCAAGACACAGACCTCCTACCACAATTATGGTGAGGGAGAGGTCTATGCAAAACTTTATAGACTTTATGGGGGTTACGAAGATGGTGAGAATAGGATTGTCCTTGGTCTTCAGAATATCACGATGGGTGTTGGACGGATATGGACACCGAGTAATCTGTTCAATCCGATCAACAGTTATGCTTTTGAACCGGATGAGGTCTTTGGTGTAGCTGCCTTAACGTACACGAGACATATCAGTGAGATGTCAAAACTTACGGGCGTTGTCTCACAAAAAAAAGATAAAAGCTATAAGTATGCCGTGCGCTACAAAAGTTATTTCGGGTTTGCCGATATTGCCATCAACAGCGTCTATTCCGATGAAACGCAGATGCTGGCGTATGAAATAGAAGGCAATTTGGCG
>JBFEWG010000103.1:0-7286 GCA_041546465.1 Sulfurimonadaceae bacterium | reverse complement strand
TAGGATCAGTGAACTCTCCTCTTTAAAGCTATCGAGTATTGAAAAAGAGTGGGTCCGTGTCGTGGGGAAGGGTAATAAGCAAAGAGAATTGCCTTTGCTTGAGAGCACCAATGCTCTGATTGAACAATATAAGCGAAATTTTTCACCCCAAACCTTCCTTTTTGAGAAAGATGGAACTAAATTAAGCGAAAATAGTTTAAGATATAAACTAACATCACTTTTTAAGAAAATCGGCTTGCATGTGACACCGCATATGTTAAGACATTCGTATGCAACACATCTGTTAAACAATAATGCAAGAATTGCCGATGTAAGTGAACTATTAGGGCATGCATCGATGGCGACAACTCAGATTTATACAAAATTGAGTTCATCGTTAAAAATGAAAAACTACCAGTCAGCCCACCCTTTGGCCAAGGAGCGTAATGAAAATCTCTCGTCTGATTGAAAATCTCTATCAGAAGATTTTTATCGGGATTGTTGTTCAGCAAAGCAGTGTGAGGGTCTGTGTACAGATGCGCAAGGGGAAAAAGCTTGAGAAAGAGGTATCCAAGACCTTTGGTGTCTCAAACTCGACACCGAGCAGTGAACTGAACAACTTCATCAAAGCGAATATGGATGAATCGCCGTTTTGTTATATTGCCGTGCTGAATGACGGTGTGACGCAAGGTGCAGTACCGACATGTTCGATGCATGAAGCAGAACGTTACAGCGATCTTGGTTCCTGCGTTACCCTGTGCAATGAAAACAAGTGGATGGTCTATGCTGAAAAATCAGAGCTTAATGCATTGCAGCGCCGTTTTAATACGACAGGTGTTGACTTTATCTTTTCTCCATTTTTTATGTTGTCGACGTTCTTCTCGGACAAGATTGAAGGTAAGACGGCACTCTTGGTCCTGATCCAGGAAAATTATCTTAGTTTGTGTGTCTTTAGCCAGGGAGAGCTACTCTTTGCGAACCATTATGCAACGGCGGATGCGATAGAAGAAGAGAAGATGACGGAGCATATCGATGAAAGTACCGAAGAGAGTCTTGGCTTTAGTCTGGATGATGATGAGCTGTCAATTAGCCTGGATGATCTGGATGAGCTGGACGCTCTGGATGACCTGGACAATCTTCAAGACCTCGATGACCTTGATGATCTCGATGAGATAGATGAAATCGAAGACTTTGAGGAGTCACTGAATGATGCGGTCGAAGAGAGTGAGGTTGCTTTGGAAGAGGCAAAGACGAAGTATGACTCAAAGATAGACAACTTCTCGGATGACTATAAGCGTTTTCAATTGATCCAGGCCGCATTGCACCATTTCTATAATGATGACAAATATGACAATCAGTTTGTCGAAGAGACCTATATTGCGGATGCGTGTGAGACGGGACATGACCTTACACGTTTTTTGGAAGAAGAGCTTTTTGTATCGGTTTTCAAACGCAACATCGATCTTGAGAAAGAGGTTGTCAACATAGCTATATCGGAGGCTAAATATGCGATATAGTTTTATCAAGCCGCGGAAAAAGACCATTATCAGTCCGGAGTTCAAACTTCTCTTTTTCTTCTTTACCATCACGATAGGTATGTTGTTTATGTCGTATTCGTATCTTAAGGTCAAGACATTGATGTATGAAAGCAGCATCGAAGAGCGTCTGGCCAAAGGTGAAACACTCCGCTCAGATATTGTCTCCATGCATGAGGAGATAAGGTTTATCGAAGTCCAAAGGCAACATGCCGAGGGTATCTATACATCAAACACGGTACTAAAAGAGAGTATTCATAACCTTTTCGATCTTGTACCGGAAAAAATCACCTTGTCGCAAGCACTTTTAAAGGAGAACGAGTTGGAACTCTATGGGGTAACGCCAAGTAAAGAGGTCTATGAGTTTTTACTACTTGCTCCTTTGCGATCGATCTTTCACCGCTCGTATACAAGTTATTATGCGATGCCTAACGGGTGGTACAGTTTTGTTTCAAAAAACTATCTTGACAGGGAGATAAGTACGCAGTGAAGTTTCATATCAGCCGTCAAATGATCTATATTTTGGCCTTGGCCATTGTCTTTTTGATTATCGTCTTTATCTTTGCTTTTGCATTTCTGATCCCTATAGGAAAAGAGTATAGGGTCGCACGGATGGAGTCGAAAAAAGTCACCTATCAAGTTGATGCGATACAGGCTGAATATGACAAGGTGTATGAAAAACTAAAAGGACTACAGGCTGAAAACCGTCATGTCGTCAGTGCCTACAAAACGATCTTCAACCCGGAACGATTTAAAAAGATGCATCAGTCGCATTTTGAGAGCTTTTCTCTCTCTGAACTGTCGGGACATTCTCTGGATGGGGAGTTTGCTGTCTATGAAGTCAATACCTCTTCATTGATCCATTCGCCTCAGGGCTTTTATGATTTCCTTGATGCTGTGAACAAGAGTGATAATATCATAGGTGTGAACTTTCCGATTCACTTCGAACGGGATGCGAACCTTATCAAGTCCTCATTTACTATGCATGTCTATATTGCACGGAAGAAATCGGGTGAAAAGGATGAAGGCCAGGGGAGCGACATATAGGTAGGGTCTGAGCTTTTTGGGAACACCCAGTGCTCTGCACTCCTCTTTAAACTCTTTATCCATTACTTCTTTGAGGTAAGGCGCAATATAATAAACACCTTTGTCCAGAACGACTAAAAATTTTCGTCCTGCGATGATCTCATCCTGATTTATCAGCTCTTCTCTTTGTGCTGCCGTGAGGATATATCCTCTCTCTTTTAAAATCTTGTCGATATGATAGATATCACTTCGCTTGTCTCCGGTGGAGAGAAAAAGACTCAAGGCTTCGGCCTGGTGTATATCTACATCTTTGATCAGTGATTTGACATCTGCTTCAAGGTAGGTAAAACTCTTTTTGATTCCCTGGGCGTATTCATGGATGAGTTTAGCAGCCACCTCATGTCTGAAGTAGTTTCGTTGGTAGGATATATCATCATTTGTCTCGTCATGGAACCACTTGATATGATTTTGTTCAAGATAGGCAATGATCTCTTCTTTTGAGGTCGTTATAAGTGGACGTAATAGTCTGTATCCCAGACGTGCCTCTTCTCTTCTCATCCCTACAAGTTCAGCTGTTCCTGAACCTTTGCACAGTTGCATGAGCATCCACTCGAATCGGTCCTGGAGATGATGGGCGGTAAGCAGGTTGTCGTATTGATATTTAAGAATAAGCTCTTCGAAAAAACCGTATCGCAGCTTTCTTGCTTCAAATTCAAAGTTCTTCTCTATCTTGTCAGCTTTCAGCAGGTGACAGGCAAGATTGTGTTTTCGGGCGAGCTCTTGTGCATATTCAACTTCTCTGTCAGCCTGTTCACGCAGGCCGTAGTGTACGATAGCGATATCAAATGGGATCTGCTGTTCGATCAATGTATGAAAGAGGGCAGTGGAATCTGCACCGGCGGAAAAAGCCAGAAGGTTCTTGCCTTCTTTTAGAGTAGGAAGTGTATCAAAAGGGATGAGTGAAAGGCTCACACCATACCTTTAGGAGATGACAGTGGCTAAGAGTTTATCACCGACCTTCTCTGTAATACGCGCATGATAGACCTTGCCGAATTTCAAGATGGCATCTTCGCCGAGCTCGTTGTCATTGACATAGATCTCGCCATCGATCTCAGGTGTCCAGCCAAGCTCACGGGCACTAAGCAAGAACTCATGTTCATCACTCTCACCGTCGATGACGATCTCAACAACCTTTCCGACCTGTGCTTCTAGACTTTTTTGCATGACTTCATCGGCGATCTCACCCATGATCTCAGCACGTTGATCGATGACCTCTTGAGGCAGTTTGTCGTCCATATCATAAGCGGCTGTCCCCTCTTCATCCGAATAGGCAAAGGTAGAGATACGGTCAAAGCCGAAATTGCGTGCAAAGTCGCACATCTCATTAAAATCCTCTTGGGTCTCTCCAGGATGACCAACGATAAAGGAGGTGCGTAAAAAAGCATTTGGCAGCTGTTTCATGAACGCTAGCTGTTCAATCGTCTTCTCTTTTCCAAAACCACGTTTCATCAGCTTAAGCATCTTGTCTGAGATATGTTGTATCGGCATGTCAAAATAGTTGTGAAAGACCTTGGAGTTTGCGATCTCCTGCAAGAGCTTCTGGCTGGCTGTTGTAGGGTAGAGGTACAGCAGTCTTGCTGAACGCACACCATCGATCAGTTCGATGCGCTTGATAAGATGGATAAGCCCGTCTTTGACGTTTTTGTCCCTGAGGTAAGAACTGGAGTCCTGTGAGATGAAGGAAAAGTCATAATAACCCTGTTTGACAAGTGTCTCGACCTCTTTGGCGACGACATCAAGATCGCGTGAGTTCAGCTTCCCTTTAAACGAAGGGATAGCACAGAAGCTACAGGTTTGATTACACCCCTCAGAGAACTTGATATAGGCATGATAGCTCGAACCTGTGATCACACGCTCCTCATTGCCTATCAGGTAAGTCGATTCGGAAAAACGACTCTGTTTGGCAGCAAGCAGGGCATCGATCTGGTCATAGTCACCTACACCGGTAAAGATATCGACCTCTGTCATCTCTTTTTGCAGGTCCTCTTTATAACGTTCACTCAGACAACCTGCCATGACAAGCAGAGAGTCATCACGACGGTGTTCATGCAAGTTTAAAACAGTATTGATACTTTCCTCTTTGGCAGCATCGATAAAACCGCAGGTATTCACGATGATGACATCAGCTTCATCACTGGCATCGGTCATCTCGAAATCACGCAATTTTCCCAGCATCACTTCCGTATCGACAAGGTTCTTGGTACAGCCAAGCGAAACGATATGAAGTTTTTTTACAGGTTTTTCTTCCGTGAATGTCATGTTCTTGTGCAATAGAGTTCCTTTGGATAATTAATGCAATTATATCCTACTTGAGCCTTTTAAGAAAGGTGTCGTCGGAGAACTTTTTCAAGTTCAGTTAGTTCTATGGGTTTGGCAATATAATCATTCATGCCAGAGGCCAGGAACTTTTCCCTGTCTCCCTTAAGCGCATTGGCAGTTACTGCAATAATGGGGATCGGATCAGCCTTGGTCTCTTTTTCGATTTGGCGTATTCTCTCAGTCGCCATGATCCCATTTAGATTCGGCATGTTTTCATCCATAAGAATAATGTCATACTTTGTCTTTTCATAGGTGCTGACTGCTTCAAGTCCGTCATTGGCGATATCGGTTGTCAGGCCCAGTTCTTCTAAGAATATCTTCATCAATAACTGGTTGGACTTATTGTCTTCGACCAGGAGGACCCTTGCGTGCAGTTCAGAGGTTGACTGTTCTGTGTTGGTGCTATCTTCCTCGACGAGCTCAAGGTTTTTATCAACATCCTTAAAAAGCTCCACTTGAAAGAAGAACGTACTCCCTTTTTCGATCTCGCTTTCGACATAGAGCTTTCCATGCATCATCTTCGCCAGTGATTTACTGATGGAAAGACCCAGACCACTTCCTCCAAAGTTTCTTGTCGTTGAAGTGTCCTCCTGTTCAAATACTTGAAAGATCCTGTCTAGATTCTCTTTGGCAATTCCAATACCATAGTCTTTGACACTGCATAAAAGGGAGGAAGAGGTGTCAAGATAACGTAGAGAGACTTCTATCTTTGAATTATTGTGGGAGAACTTCAAAGCATTGCTCAGAAGATTGGAATAGATCTGTTTGATACGGGTGATGTCTCCATAGGCGTCTGCAGGAAGGTCCTTGGCAATATCGAGTGTGATCGAAATTCCCTTTTGACGGGCTCTTTCGTTAAAAAGTTTGGTAATAAACTCAAACGGTTCGCTGGTCTTAAAGAGGATATTCTCGATGTTTAGTTTTCCGCTTTCGAGTTTTGAAAAATCTAAAATATCATCGATGATATTCATCAAGGATGTTCCGGACTCTTTGATAATATTGAGTTTTTCCAGTTTTTCTTCAGAAGTCTCATGTTTACATAAGACATCCACAAAACCCAAAATAGCATTCATCGGTGTACGGACCTCATGACTCATATTGGCGAGAAAGTTGGATTTTGCGAGACTGGCGGCTTCTGATTTCTGTTGCGATTCCCGTAGGGCTACTTCCGCTTTTTTGCGTTCGTAGATCTCACTTTGCAAACTATGGTGTTGGTCTATCATGTCAATGTTTACAGCCATTCTCGCCAAGACCTCTTCCCGGACATAGGGTTTGGTAATAAAGTCATTGGCACCTGCCTTTAAAAACTCAATTGTGATAAGAGATTCCGAATGAGCGGAAATAGCTAAAATAGAGAGTTCCATACGCGAGTAGTTGTGTCGGATTATACGGGCAAGTTCAGCACCGTTCATACCCGGCATCTCATAGTCGATCAAGGCAATACATATGTCATTGTGCTCTTTTAAAACCGCTAATGCCTCTTTGGCATTACCTGCTTCAAAAATAGTGAAGTTTTGAAACATAAGAAGCTTTTTTAAAGCAAAACGACTTGCTTTTGAATCATCGACTATCAGGATCTTCTTATGCTTATTGTTCATGATCCGGTTGACTGTCGATTGAAGGTACTCCAGTTGTTGATCGTCTTCAAGTACAATATAATCAATGATGTCTTTGTCGATGACCTGGTCGCGCAACTCTGGATGAAAGCTACCTGTCATAGCGATTGCAGGGATGTTTTTTCTTAAAAGGTAATCGAGGATATGGACTTTGTCATCAGGCAGGTTGATATCGACAATAGCAAGCACAATGTCTTTTTTATGTTCAAGAACGAACGCTTTTGCTTGTTCGGAGTTATGTGCTGTCACAACATCATATCCGGCACTTTTTAAGGTTTCGGATTCGTACATGGCGATTGTCTTGTTATCTTCGATAATCAATATTAGTTTACGCATATTTTAATTCCCAGTTTTGACCAATCATTATCATCTTACATGGTTGGATATGAAAATAATATAAAAAATGATTATTAAAGTGGGGGATCTTATATTCCTGTTTGTTGATACACTTGCAGTACACACTATAGATAATATAATACATTCATAGGAAGGATGAATTATGAAGATATTAAGTAAAGAGTCGTGGTATATAAATGAGAACGAGGTCACGGATGAGAAGATATATGATGACAGACGCAGGTTGATGAAAATAGCTGCACTGACAGGTGCAGGTTCGATATTCCCCCTGTCATCATCAGCAAGTACAGATCTCCCCGGAAAGGCACTTGCTTTTGAACAAAATGCCCATTACCAAAAGCTTACAGCGACTGCTTATGAGAAGATCACAAGTTATAATAATTTTTATGAGTTC
>JBFEWG010000021.1:0-20676 GCA_041546465.1 Sulfurimonadaceae bacterium | reverse complement strand
TGCTGGACAAGATCTTCATAACTAAGCTCGTTCAAGCCCTTTCTTTCGGCAAAGTCATGCAGGAGTATCTCATCCATAAAGATAAGGGCTGAGACAAAAGGCCTGTTATCTGCGATGATGATCGCATAATCGATCCATTTATTGGCTGTGATCTTCTGTTCTATTGCAATGGCAGAAACATACTTGCCCGTAGACGTCTTAAACAATTCTTTTTTACGACTTCGAATGGTAATATACCCTTCATCATCGATCTCTGCGAGATCACCTGTATGCAGCCATCCCTCTGCATCAATCGTCTCTTCTGTCTTAAGGGGTTGATTGTGATAGCCGAGCATCATACTTTCTCCCCTCATAAGAAGCTCTGAATCTTCTGCAAGCTTTACCTCGACATGTTCATAGACTTTTCCACATGTCCCGACCTTATGGTCAGCAGGTGTGTTGACACAGATCACAGGGGACGTCTCCGTAAGACCATAACCCTGATAAAGCGGTATTCCTATATTATGAAAGAACCTATATACCGGAAAGGACAACGGTGCACCACCGCTGATAAGATATTTCAGTTCACCGCCCAAGGCATCAACAAGTTTACTGTAGACCAGCCTTGCAAACATCTTGTCAATAAAGCACTCTGAAGCTTGGTTGGGGTCCTTGTTGTTAGCTCTGTAAAATGCTGCCCAGGCCACCAGCCATTTAAGCCCCTTGGCAGCACGTGCATTTTCGTGCATCTTGATATAAATCTTGTCCAAAAGACGTGGTACCACGGTCATAACACTCGGTTTTACCTCTTTTAAGAGATCACCTACTTTTTTGACGTCGTCGGCGAAATAGATAGAGACTCCCGTACTTAAATAAAAACTCATCACCATGCGTTCAAAGATATGAGCCAGAGGAAGAAAACTGAGCACTTTGAAGTGATTTTCCATTGTAAAACACTCCCGTGTATCTTTTATCTGTGTGATGATATTCTTGTGCGAAAGTTCAACGCCTTTGGGAACCCCTGTCGAACCACTTGTATAGATAATTGTCGCCAGATCATCAGGAGAAATATCTGCTTTTTCATAAGTCGTGTCCGCACTTACAAAGGAGTCCCACGTCTCAATATTATTTCCGGTCGCTTTAATATCTCTTATCAAGACCAGCTTCATACGTTCCAGGTGCTCAGCGATCTGATCATATTTTTCTTGAGAAGCGATATAGGCATACTCGATCTGTGCATCTTCAAGTTCAAAGCTGAGATTTTCTGATGAGATATTGGCAAAGATAGGGACAGAAACAGCACCCAGACATTGCAGGGCATAGTCAACGATTATCCAGAAGGCGGAAGAGTCAGAAATAATGGCGACACTTGTCCCTTTAGAGACACCCTGTTTCTGAAAAGCACTTGCTAATGCATGCACCGAATGCACAAATTCTTTTGAGGAGATGCTTCTCCACTGCGAGTCTTCAAGATAGTTAAGGTAGTTCTCATTGTCTATCTCATTTTCAATATATTCAACAACTTCAGAGAGGTTTTCACATTCAAACATATCTATGCCTTCGCTAAATATCTTTATCGTACAACATATTCTATCTCATTTATACTACTATTGAAACATTTTTTAACTTTTTTGAATATTCATCTTTTTTTTGACGATTTTATTTAAGATTCTATTATGAAAATATCCTCAAAGCAGATGTTATAATTTCTATAAAAGATATTAAATGACAAGGAAGTTTGTGTGATACCAAAACCGAATTTTTATGCTGTTATCATTGGAAGCGAGATTCTGGATCGTCGCAGACAGGATAAACACTTCGACTATCTTAGCAAAGCATTACAGTCCAAAGGTTTTAATCTTTTCGCTTCCTTCCTTATCAAAGATGACAAAGAGCTTATTACAAAGACCTACGAGATGGTCAAAAGCGATCCTGCTGCGTTGATGTTCAGCTTTGGCGGCATAGGTTCTACGCCAGATGATTTGACCCGTCAACTCAGTGCGAATGTCTTTTCCGATGGGAAGCTTTATCGCCATCCGGTATTTGAACAGGACATCATTAACCGTCTGGCAGAGAGGGCGTATCCCCACCCTATCAAGATGTCTGATCTTCCAAAGGATGCACAACTTCTTTTTAACCCGGTCAATAATATGTCCGGGTTTCAACTTGAAGAACGTTTTTTCTTTATGCCGGGATTTCCGGAGATGGCTCATCCGATGATAGATGAGATCCTTTCAAAACATCTCCCTGAAGCTGTTGAACGCTTTAACAAGACGCTCATCATCGAATGCGGAGAGGGTAAAATCCAGCACCTGATGTTCAACCTTCCAGAATCCATAGACCTTTCATCCCTGCCGATGATGAACAATGGTAATCCCAAAGTTGAGCTTTCTCTCAGCAGTGAACAGGAGAATACAGTTGAGGAACACCTCAAGGTGTTCACCGACTTTTTAGACGATGAAAAAATCGGATATCACTTTTTATGAGATTCTCACTCTTCTTTTTAGCCTTTATAGGTGTCATGGCTCTTTTCAATCTCTACATCTATAAACGCTTTTTTAAGAAGTTACATCCTCCTTTTAACAGATATGCATTTCTAATCCCATCTATATTGATGATCGGAGAGACACTGTTTGTGCTTGAGGCAATGCTGCACCTTTTCAAACAGACACCTGCACTCTATTTTCTACTTTCAGCCTCGATCGGAATCACCTTTCTTCTCTTTGTGACAGCACTCGTCTATGACCTTAACCTTTCTGTGTTCAAACGGGTACCCTATCAGGAAAGTCGACGCAAGTTTATCAAGATTGTCTTTGATACGACCATGCTCATTTTAGCTTTCAGCTACCTTTTCAAAGGTATAAAAGGTGGCCTTTCAGACCCCGTACTAAACACGGTTCACACGAAGATCAATGGCTTTGACAATGATGAATACACCCTCATTCAACTCAGTGATATCCATGTGGGAAGGACGATCAAAAAACCTTTTGTCCAAAGGCTGGTCCATCGTGTCAATGCACAACAACCTGATATTGTCGTCATCACAGGAGATCTCATCGACCATGACCTCGATACGATCAAGGATGACCTTGCCCCGTTAAAAGACATTCTGGCGCCATGCTACTTCATTTTGGGTAATCATGAATATTTTCATGGGGCCACGCAGATCATCCGTCATATCAATACTCTCGGTATCAGGGTTCTACTTAATGAAAACGTTCAGATCAATGACAAAGGAGTACGCTTTAACCTTATCGGTATGACCGATATTATGGGGGAACGCATCGGAGAGTTTCCTATGGATATCGAGAAAGCATATAGGGGCATAGATGCAAACCTTCCAACTGTTGTCCTCGCCCACCAGCCTAAAACGATTCTACGACTCAAAGACAGGCCTTGCGATCTGATGCTGAGCGGTCATACCCATGGGGGACAAATCTTTCCCTTTGGTCTCTTGGTGATGATAGACCAGCCCTATCTCAACGGTCTGTATCAGCACTCACCACAACAGCAGATCTATGTCAGCCGTGGTGCGGGTTACTGGGGGCCACCTATCCGGGTGCTTGCACCAAGCGAGATCTCCAAGATCGTTATTCGAGGTGTTTAATGAGATCTATCATCCTGTTTCTTATCACTTTTGATCTTTATGCCATCTCCATCATCGACAGACCTATCATCTTCGATGAACACCGAATCAACCTTACACAAGACTACATCCAAAAACGATATGGACTAGATGTCAAGGACATCAGAATAACACCACGTATGATCGTCATACACTGGACGACGATGAATGATCTAAACAAGTCCATACAGTGTTTTAAAGACCCGATACTCGATTCCAAACGACCCGACATCAAGAATGCTTCATCTTTAAACGTATCTGCCCATTTCCTTATCGACAGAGACGGATGTATTTACAAACTGATGGATGAGACGCTTATGGCAAGACATGTCATCGGCCTTAATTATTATTCTATCGGTATTGAGAACGTAGGCGGACAAAACAGTCAGGACAACCTCACCCCGGCACAGCTCAATGCGAATATAGAACTCGTAGCCTACCTTAAAGAGAAATATTCCACGATTGAATACCTTATTGGCCATCATGAATATACCGACTTTACCGAACACCATCTCTGGCTTGAGAAGGACAGATCGTACCGAACCATCAAATATGACCCAGGGGACACCTTTATGCATAAAATCCGTCAAAACTTTCCGGACCTGAAGGGTTCGGCCAAGGTGCGTCCTTGATAACACAACCTTTTGCCTACCTCACACTCCTGACTCTTATGGCCGCATCCGCTTTGTTCTTATCCAAACAACACTATCGATTACTTCAATACCTTCCACCTATTGTCCTGCTCTACCTTGGCGTTATGCTTGTAAGTTCCTGGGAACTCTTTGAAAAGAACGATGCTATCACACAGAGCTACCTTACCCTTAAGAGCAACCTTTTACCTGCCATGCTGTTTTTAATGCTGCTTCCAAACAGGATAACGACACTGTTTGACCTTGGGCCCAAGATGTTGTTTACCTTTTTTCTTGCCAGCTTGAGCCTCTTTATTGCCTTTATCCTCTGCTTTATTCTCTTCGGGCTTACCTATGAGGAGATTTCCATATTAGCCCCACTCGCCGGTTCCTGGATGGGAGGGACAGCGAATATGGTGGCTGTATCCTCTTTCCTTGAAAGCAGTGAGGAGGCTATTGGCATCATCATGCTCGTCGATTCCGTCGATTATAGCCTATGGGTCATGCTGCTGCTCCTGCTGGTACCCTATGCTTCAAGATTCAACAGCTATACAAAAGCCATTGATCCAGTAGAGGATGTAAATATTGATAATCAGTGCGCTTTGCATTTTTCCTACCGATCCTATATCTGGCTGTTGCTTTCTGCCATGGCCGTTTCACTCTTTTCACAGATCAGCGGCCTTTTCTTATCAAAGTTCCTCTTTGGCAGTGTAACTGCGTGGTCTGTCATATTAGCCACACTTGCCGGCATAATTTTTTCATTCACACCCCTCTCAAAGACCAGAGGCCTTCAATCAACGGCAAATGCAATGCTCTATCTCATTATCGCACTGATCGCATCCAGGGCTACGATTCATTTTGATGATATGGGGCTGTTCTTATATATTGCCATAGGCATGAGTGTACTGTTTATCCATGCCCTTTTTATGCTCCTTTTTGCAAAGCTCTTTAAACTGGACCTCTTCAGTATTTCAGTCGCATCACTTGCAAATGTCGGTGGAATAGCATCGGCACCTATTCTTTCAGCCGCCTATGCACAGAGCCTTGTCGGCGTCGGCGTTATCATGGCAACACTGGGCTATGTGATAGGAACCTTTGCCGCACTGATCCTGACAGAAATACTTCGGTGGCTAGCATGAAGATAACCGGTTTTGAGATCGCACCACTTTCTATCGCACTTAAAAAACCTTTTATCACTGCACTCAGACGCGTAGATGCCATCAACGATATTGTACTTAAGGTCCACACTGACAGTGACTATGTCGGGTATGCAGAAGCCTGTGCCGTCACACCAATAACCGGTACGACCAATGAGGATGTCATCAATGAGCTAAAAACCACCGTCTTTCCCATATTGACAGACACTGTGATTGACTCCGAGAATATATTCAAAGAACTCTACGCGATGAAAATCAGTCCGGAGACAAAAGCCTCTGTTGACATTGCCCTCTTTGACCTCTTGGCAAAGCAGGCAAAACAGAGCCTTCATCACTACCTTGGTGCATCACATTCCCAATTACGAACAGACCTGACAATTTCAGTCGATGAACCGCTGGCGATGCAAAAGGACACCTTGGATGCTATCTCAAAAGGGTTTAGTATCCTCAAGATAAAGCTTGACCATGATATTGACAAAAACATTGAACGCTTAGCAAGGATCAACGAAGTCCTCTCTGATAGACACAGACTTCGCCTGGACCCAAACCAGTCACTTGACTATGAAGGTTGTAGCAGGATGATCGCATGCATAAGAACCGACAATATCGAATGCATCGAACAGCCGTTTGCTGCACATGACCTTATCTCCATGAAACGACTGAAAGAGGACTCTCTCCTCCCGATTCTTGCCGACGAGTCCATATTCGACAGTCATGATGCACAAAGACTCCTGGATGAAAAGGCCGTTGACATGATCAATATAAAACTGATGAAATGTGGTGGTCTGTACGAAGCACTAAAAATATCAAAGCTCGCTGCCAGCTATGACAAACAATGTATGATCGGGTCTATGCTTGAAGGTCCTATAAGCCTTTTGGCAGCTGTTCATTTTGGCCTTTCACAACACAATGTTTCAATGGCAGACCTTGATTCACCACTCTATTTGCAAGAACATCCTCTGCTCCAGCCTTTTCATCTGGAACACGATCTGATCAAGGTCGACAGCAACATAGGTCTGGGAATCGATGTCATCATGGAAGGTCTCGATCTCTTCAGCTGATTTCACTCACCCAAAGAGACCTTGGCGAATTCAGTTGATGCCTGGATATTTGAAATCATCATCTGCTCAAACTCTTCGGTATTCAAGGCATATTTTTCTACAAAGGCATCTATCTTCTTCGTTTCAAACCTCTCAATAGCGATGACAATACTGTAGAGTTCTCCCAAAATTCCTTCTTGCTTGAACAGAGCATCTTTGACACGTTCTTCGACATAGAACTCATTGATAATGGCTTCTAGAGGCATATGCAAAAGTGTATCCATAAGAGAAAGAACACCTACAAAATAGGCTTCACTCTGCTCTTGCATCGTACAGTTCTTCTTGATCATCTTAAGCAGCGAGACCATCAAATCGGTACGGTATTTGACCATCAGGATCAACGGGTCATCAAAGCTTCCCTTTGTCGAAAGTGTCTTTGAGTACAACAGCAACATCAACCATTGGTTCAACGAATTCCTGCCTAAAAGCGTAATAACCTGCTGGATCGAGGAAATAGGGTTTTTAAAATGGAAAGCAGCCGAATTCATAAAGCGCAATAACTGAAGGGTAAGGCTTGGACTCCGTTCAAACGACTCGACAATCTCACTGGTATCACCGCCTGTCTGCAGAAGATTACAGAGTTTGAACAGTGATGCCTGGTCTGCATCAAACTTCTTGTTCTGTATTATCTTTGGTTCAGCGAAATAGTAGCCCTGGAAAGCATCGAACTTTTGCTGCTTGCATGTCTCAAACACCGATTCTGTCTCCACCTTGCTCGCGATGGCTTCTATCTCATGCATATGCAATGTACGTACTATCTTTTCCATATATTGCTGTTCAAAACTAGAAGTATCGACTTTACAGTAACTGAGATAGGGAAAGATCTTCTTATATTCGGAAAGGTGAGCATAGTCTGATGCATCAAGGCAGAATCGGTAACCTTTTTTATGTAGGACCTCTATGCGCTCTACCGTAAGGTCATCCAGGTTACTGATGCTTGTTATCTCAAAAATAAAGGTCTTAGAAGGGATAGTATCGACGATTTCATGGCGCAAAAAACGGTCATCAATGTTGACAAATGCCAATGCGTTGCCGACAACGTTTTGCAGGCCGGCCTGGTTTAAGACGTTAACCAGGAGTGCTGCTGTCGCATGACGTTGGTTAGCATAGACTGCACTGCGTTCACTATCGCGGTATAGTAGCTCATAGCCCATGATCTTTTGCTGTTTATCCAAGATCGGCTGTCTGGCAAGATAGAAGTTTGTCGACATTCAATGCACCTTTATAAAACTTGAATAATAATAGTCATATCCACATTTAAAAAGACTTAATTCTGCTGTCATGGAGGGCGATAAAAGCTCTTTTTAGATGAAAAAGCTCACCCTTTGATTATTTTGACCAAACTCTTTTCGACTATCAATACAACAACACCAATACACAAACCTGTGGTCAACTCAGCTAAAAGTGTCGGCATAAAGTGCAACAGTTCATGTAATTGATGAAGGTTATGGGTAAAGATTCCTCCCGCGACAAGAAGCATTGCCACTGTACCGACAAAGCTTAAGAGTTTTATGAGTTTTGGCAAAGCTGAAACCAGGCCCTTGCCTACCAGATACACAAATCCTTTGTCTCCACCTGCTATCTCTATCATCTTGAGTCCGACGTCATCCATCCGTACCAAAAGAGCGACAAAGCCATAGACACCGATAGTCGCCAAGACAGCGATTAAGGATACAACTATAATCTGTATCGGTAAAGACTTTTCAAGGACAGTCCCCAGTGCAATAACGATGATCTCAATCGAGAGAATAAGGTCTGTCAAAACAGCTGACTTGACCTTCTTGGCCTCATACTCCATAAATTCATCTTCCGATAGCGATCCAGCACGTTCTTTAATGTTTTCATGAGGAATAAAATACTCATATATCTTTTCAACCCCTTCAAACGCCAAGTAGAGACCACCCAACATGAGTATAGGAATGATAATCCATGGTGCAAATGCACTTAATAAAAAAGCGATGGGCAGAACAATCAGTTTGTTTCTAAAAGAGCCTTTTGTTATAGCCCACAAAACAGGAAGCTCACGTGAAGCAGAAAAGCCTGATGCCTTCTCTGCACCGACAGCCAGGTCATCACCGAGAACACCGGCCGTCTTTTTGGTCGCAATCTTACTCATAGCCGCGGCATCATCCAATAGCACTGCAATATCATCGAATACTGCGAAAAAACCTGTTGCCATATTCACCCTTTATGCATTAAGTAAATGTATTTTAGCAAAAACCACAAATACTTTATGTTATGAAAATCACTTCCCATTAGCAATCAACTGACAAAACTGGACTACTAAACCGTAGAAAAAATAGATATACTAAACAATGAGGAATATAACAAAGATGAATAAAGGTCTGTAATGATACGGTTGATCTATGTAAGTCAGGCAAATCATATTGACTTCAATCAGACAAAAGCCATTCTCGATGTTTCATCCAAACATAACAAAGACAATCAGATCACCGGAGTATTGATCTATGGTCAGAACTATTTTATCGAGTGCCTTGAAGGCAGTAAACAACAGGTTGAGGGCCTCTATAAAAGAATCATTTTAGACCAGCGTCATGAGCACATCGAACTGATCAGCAAAGAGGAGATTCAAGACCGCTATTTTGATGACTGGAATTTTTCTCTGATGAACAAACACATCTATGACGATATGGTACAGAGGCATTCGGACAATGGTCTTTTTAATCCTTATTCAATGCGACCTGAACATCTTATCAAGATACTGGATGAGCTCTCGAGGGTCGTCTGATTATAAAAAAACGTAGTACAGGAGCATACAATGAAAATTGCATTAACAGGTGCCAGTGGGTTTGTAGGAACAGCACTGCAGGAATCTTTTAATGAGTGTATTGTCATCTCACGTCATGATGACCATTCAAGTATGCTCGAAAAACTTGCTGATGTGGATATAGTGATCAATCTTGCTGGAGCACCTATCATCAAACGCTGGAGTGACCCTTACAAACAGACTCTGTTAAAAAGTAGAATCGAGACGACACGCGAACTTGTCAAAGCTGTCAATCAAAGTAACGTCAAGCATTTTATATCGACTTCTGCCATTGGGATCTATCCCGATGACCTTCCGTGTGATGAGACCAACATAAAAATCTCCAATGATTTTTTGGGAGAACTCGCTAATCAGTGGGAGCAGGAAGCTCTGCTGTGTGAAAAACCCACAACTATCCTGCGGTTTGGCGTCGTTCTAGGAAAAGGTGGTGGTGCACTCGCGCAGATGCTGACACCTTTTCGTCTCGGACTGGGAGGCACCATTGGAAACGGGAGTATGATGACCAGTTGGATACACATTGAAGACCTTCTTCGGATTTATCATTTTGTTATCGAGAACAAACTCACAGGTATCTTTAATGCCGTATCTCCAACCCCTGTGACTAACTATACACTAACAAAAGCCCTCGGTAAAGCCTTGAAGAGGCCCACCATCCTGCCAATCCCCAAATTTATATTGAGCATCATGTACGGTGAAGCGGCATCCGTCTTGACAGGCTCAAAAGAGATCTATCCAAAAGCACTGCTTGATGCAGGTTTCGTCTTTTCACATAATGAAATCTCTGATGCTCTCAAGGATATTTTAAAATGAAAATCGCCGTTTCATCCTGTCTTTTAGGCAACACAGTACGTTTTGACAGTGGACATAAACATGACCATTTTATCACCGATGAACTTAGCAGATATGCCGAATTTATCCCCTTTTGTCCTGAAGACCTTGCCTTTGGAAGCCCCAGGGCCTCACTGAGGATGGTGCACGGTGAACAAAACACGATTATCATCCAGTCCAATAAAGACGGTTCAGACATGACCTCCAAACTGCTACAGGCCGCACATGAAGATCTAAACAGGATCAAAAAAGAGCCACTCTCCGGAATCATCTTCAAGTCCAAATCGCCAAGCTGCGGCCTAAAAAGTGCCAAAGCCTACCTCCAAAATGGTTTTGCAGAAGGAAAAGAAGACGGTGTTTTTGCCCGGTTATGCAAGGAACACTTCCCTCTTTTACCCATGGAGGAAGAAGGAAGGCTGAACGATCCGTGGCTAAGAGAAAACTTTATTATGCAACTCTTTGCTTATGACGATTTTGAACAGTTAAAACGCTCTTACCGGGGGATAAAGTCATTGGTTGATTTTCATCAATCCTATAAATTCATGCTGCAGTCAAAAAATGAGATCAATTATCGAAAGCTTGGCCAACTCATCGGCACACATGACAAACAAAACACAGAATACATCTTCAACGAGTATGAACACCTCTTCAAAAAGACCATTTCATATAAAAGCAGTATTGGCAAGACACGTAATGTCCTTGAACATATGGCCGGTTTTGTAAAAAAGGACCTTCTGGATGTTGAAAAGCAGACCCTGCATGAGCAGATCAGAGACTATGCGGCAAAGATAATACCGCTTATTACTCCGCTAAGTACACTCTCTATGTTTGCCCATAAATATAACGCGACATACATACTTGGTCAGAAATTTTTGCAGCCTTATCCTAAAGAGTTAGCCCTGCGCTCTCATATCAACAGTGTGAAACAATGAGACGCATTCTCTGGTTTCGACGAGACCTAAGAGTGGATGACAATCCTCTACTGGCATTAGGTGGAGAGGTATTGCCGATCTTTATCTTCGATAAAAACATCCTGACACAGCTTGATCGGAAAGATAGACGTGTCTCATTCATTTTCTTACGTATACTCAAACTCAAAGAACAACTTCAAGAGAAAGGTCTTGACCTGAAACTCTTTTTCGCAGATCCTGTTGACGTCTTCTTCTCCCTTGCATCACTGGGTTTTGATGAAGTCGCAGCCAGTGGTGATTACGACGCCTACTCAAGAGAAAGAGACCGTAAGGTCTCGCATATCCTGCCATTTAATTATTTGCATGATACCTATATCTTCAAACCAGACGAGATACTTAAAACCGACCAAACACCTTATCTTGTTTTCACACCTTTTTACAAGAAAGCCAAGTCACTTTTCACAAACGCACATATACATACATACCCTTTCTGTAAACAGAAGCTCTATCCAAGTGACTATAACGGCATAACAAAACTCGACAATACTCAACAGGATGTTCTCAAGACTGAGGTTGCTTCGATCGGGTTCACCTCTGTGCCCTGTCCGTGTGAGGAGCCTCATACGATATTGAACACATTTGAGCTTCAACATTATGAAAAGCACAGAGACTTTCCCTACCTTGATAGGACATCGAAACTTAGTCTTCACCTGCGTTTCGGCACACTGTCCATCAGAGAACTCTTACGTTTTTTAAGCAGGCAAAAGAGAGCAGGCATCCCTACAGAAGCTTTTTTCAGGCAACTTGTTTTCAGAGAGTTTTACGCCTATCTTCTCTATCATTTTCCACGCATTGAAAAAGAGAACTACAAATACCGTTTCAAAGGAATTCCCGATACAAAGAGATATGCAGATTTTTGTGAAGCCAAAACAGGTGTGCCTATCGTCGATGCCGGTATCAACGAACTTTTACAGACCGGATATATGCATAACCGTGTACGTATGATATGCGCTTCATTCTTCACGAAAGACCTTCTCCTTCCATGGCAATGGGGCGAAAGCTTCTTTGCAAAGCACCTTCTTGATTATGATGCCGCATCCAATATCCTCTCATGGCAATGGAGTGCCGGGACAGGTATAGACCCGCAACCCTATTTTCGTATTTTCAATCCCTATCTTCAAAGCAAAAAGTTTGACAAGGAAGCCTGTTATATCAAACAGTACTGTCCTGCGCTTAAAACAGTTGAAGCGAAACTTCTTCATGATGAACAGGCCTTATTTGAACTTACTCTGCCCGGATATCCCCGACCTATCGTCAGACACAGGGAAGCCGCACACGAAGCATTAAAACATTTCAAAAGAGGTCTCTAATACTTTATAGGACCACACACATATCCGTGTGTATCCAAGAGACATCAAAGCTCCCACGACGCCAAAACACATTTATTTTTATACAAGCCAAATAGATGTACACTTAAACTATTATGTCATCTGAATTTTCTCCAAACACATAAGAGGTTCCGTAGGTGAAAGACAACACAACGATTTTAACCGATGCTATCTTTGACAATGTCGACCATCTTCTTATCGCTACGGATACAGAAGGTGTGATCACCAAGTTCAATAAAGCTGCAGAGCGGTTATTGGGCTATAAGGCCGAAGATCTCGTCGGTACTATGACACCGGCACTCTTTCATCTTGAATCTGAAGTAATCGAAAGGGCAAAGCTCTTTTCTGCCACGCTTAATCGAAATGTACAACCGGGATTTAAAGTCTTTGTCATCAATACAGACCTCGGGCTTCCCAACGAATATGAATGGACCTACGTCACCAAAAGCGGAGAGCATAAACCCGTTCTTCTTTCTGTCACTGCCTTACGTGACCATAATAACGACATTACAGGCTATATCGGTGTCGCCAAAGACATTTCAGAAAGCAAACGTATTGCGGAGGACCTACAAATGAGCCAAAACAGGCTCAATGAAGCTCAGCGTATAGCAAATATTGGAAGTTGGTCCCTTTCCGTCCAATCCGGTGTTTTATTATGGTCTGATCAGATCTACAAGATCTTCGAGATCGATCCTAAGCAGTTTCAACCTTCCTATGAAGGCTTTCTCAACAGTATTCACCCTGATGATGTCGAAAAGGTCAACCAGGCATTTAATGCTTCTCTTGAGAACAAGACCTCTTATAACATCGAACATCGCCTCCTTATGAAAGACGGCCATATCAAATATGTCATCGAACGCGGTGAAACTATATACTCCGATGCAGGAGAACCCCTGCTCACACAGGGAACGGTTCAAGATATCACCGAACTTAAACTGGTGCAACGGAGCCTTATCGAAGCGAAAGAGGCAGCTGAAAATGCCAACAAATCAAAAAGCCGTTTTCTGGCAAATATGAGTCATGAGATACGTACACCGCTAAACGGGATCATAGGTTTTATCGAATTACTTCAAAAAGAGGAAACCGACCCCAGGAAAAAAGATTATCTTGATATTATCCACACCTCCTCTAAGTCTCTGCTTGTCGTCATCAATGACATCCTTGATCTCAGCAAGATAGAAGACGGCAGCATGAAGATCGAACCTTTCGATTTTGATTTGAAGCAGCACCTTGAACAGTTGATCACCTTTTTCAAGTCAATTAGTGATTCAAAAGAGGTTGAACTTCATTTTGAATATCCTAAAGAACTTCACACGCACGTACACACTGATTCATTGCGTTTAAAACAGATCCTCTCCAACCTGATCTCCAATGCGATCAAGTTCTCTCCAGAGAACTCGACTATCACCATCGATCTAAAACGAGAAGGTGAACATCTAATAATTGCTGTCAAAGATGAGGGAATAGGTGTCTCCCCAGAGGCTCAAAAACGTATCTTCAACCCTTTTGAGCAAGCCGAAGTCTCTACGACAAGACATTACGGAGGAACCGGTTTGGGACTGAGTGTCTCAAAAAAACTCATCGAACTTCTTGATGGAGAGATCTATCTGGAAAGTGAGCTCGGTAAAGGCAGCACCTTCTCTTTTTCGATCAAAGCACCTGAAGTCTGCAGTTTGTTAAAAGATGAATACGATGAGACCACACCTGCCCTTCAAGGGCATATCCTCATTGCAGAGGACAACAAAACAAACCAGCTCCTGCTCACTCTTCTGCTTGATGAGATGGGACTGACCTACACGCTTACCGAAGATGGAAAAGAGGCGTTCGAGGCATTCAAGAATTGCCCTGATTACAATCTCATATTAATGGATATCAATATGCCGATCATGAACGGTATTGAGGCAACAGAACATATCCGAAAATCTGATTGTCAGCATAAGGACATACCTATTATCGCCTTGACAGCAAACGTTATGAAGGAAGATATAGACAACTATCTTAAATCCGGAATGAACGCACATCTTTCAAAACCCATCGACAGTCATCATTTGGCACAGCTGCTGGCACAATATCTATAAATTTGGAATTACAATGAAATATCTACTCTTACTTTTACTGTTGACACCTGCTCTTTTTTCTGCAGAGATCGACACAAAACTTTTTGAGGATGAGAACAGAGCCTCTTACTACAAAGAGATAACTACCCAAATCGATGCTTCAGCTCAAAGTGGTTTGGTTGACAAAGAGATTATCAAGACACAAAGAGTGTTACTCGAGAGGCTTCAAAAGGAATCCGAAATAAAGGTTTCCATTGACGAATATGATCTCAACACGATAAAAAGCAAACAAAACATTTCACAAGACAGCTTTCAAGATGCCATCAAGTTCTTGGCCAACCTCCGTTTGAACATAGACAGGTATCATGATTCTATCGAACGTTTGCAGTCAAAGATCTCTTACACAAAAAGCCAGATCGAAAACATCACGCAGGATGAAAAACCGCATTTACTCTCTTACCAGTTACAGTTCGCATACTATAAACTGAAACAACAGAACAATGAAGTCAAAGAAAAGTTGCTGAGAGTGCATGACACACAGCTCATCGACGTCATTAAGCATGCTCTTTCCTCAGTAAAATGCCACCTGATCGAAAACCTTGATGAAGAGATAAAGGTTTCACAAAACAGACTTTTGGAGTTGGGAAAAAAGAAGATCTTTCTCGAGATAGAACGGGAAAAAGAAGCATTAGACAACCCAGAGAAAGCCGAGATACTACAAAACAAATGGACAAAGGTCCTTGCTGATTTTGAAGAGGTTCTACTCAACAAGGTCGTCCTGATGACGTATAAATCAGTCTGTCTTTTGCAAAACAAACAGAACAAAGCTTTCTTTGACCTTCTTGCCGCGATAGAAGAGAACATAAAAGGTCTATCACCGGAACAACGTGTCTATTTTGAAAAACACAAAGAGGTCCTTAAAGAGATTGCCAAAGATGTTTTTGGAAGTGCCAAACTTTTCCTCGGTGCAACACAACATGAGATCAAGGAGAGTCTACTACAGCTCAAAGAGTATCTTTTTTCTACTCTTTTTGTCTTTAATGAACAGCCGATCAGCCTCTTTAGTCTTGCCAAAGTTCTCTTTCTAATCATCATCAGTTTTATTATCGGAAGCCTCTACCGAAAATGGATAATACGCATATCAAACCGTTGGCCTGATATGAGTCAGATGTCTATCCGGTTGACATCCAATATCGGGTATTACCTGATCGTCTTCATCGGGGTGATGATCGCGATATCTAGCATCGGTATCGATATGACCTCCATATCACTCATTGCAGGGGCTCTTTCAATCGGAGTCGGTTTCGGTCTGCAGACGGTCGTCTCAAACTTGATTGCAGGTATCATCCTGATGTTCGAAAGAACCATACGCATCGGTGATACGATAGAGCTCAGTGACACCTTGCGTGGCCGTGTGACAGATATGCGTATTCGATCCACATCGATACAGACCTTTGACAATGTCGATATCGTCGTCCCCAATGCCTCTTTTATCCAAAATAATGTCATCAACTGGACCCTCGAGGACAAGACACGCAGAATACATATCCCCTTTGGTGTGGCCTACGGTACAGAGGTCGAAGATGTCAAAAAGGCAGTCCTGGATGAATTGAAGCAGAGTGAACTGATCTACATCAAGAATATCCCGGACAAAGCTCCCGAAGTTTGGATGGTGGCGATGAACAGCAGCAGTGTTGATTTTGAACTCTTGGTCTGGGTCGAATGGGCCAGCAAGTTCCGTCCCAATGCCCTCAAATCCGATTTTCTTATATTGATATACAATGCGCTGCGCAAGAACAATATCCAGATCCCGTTTCCACAGCTTGACCTGCATGTTAAAGAAACACCTTCAAACATGCTCAGAGAAATACCGAAATAGTATAAAACAAGGGCACCCTACGCCCTTTTTCTCAAACAGGACAAAACAATCGGGCGAACAGCAAAGTAAGTACATGAAATTTTACAAATATTTTCTGTAAAAAAAGGTGTATAATTAGGAACTCAGATTGACGGCTTGGATCTCTTGGATAAAAAGCCGATGAGTCGTATTGGAACACTGCTTGGTGTTCATGTTGATTTGGCTGTGTTTGATATCTTCTATCAAACGTTTTCTCTTGCAGATTTACTTATTATTTGTTATCGAGGACACAATGAAAATTTCTGATATTACATTAGAGATGGAATTGAACGGCGTTGATGAGGCAGTAATTGCCGACATCGTAAAACTTTGTGAAAACAAAGGGTTTAACAATGAGATTATCGATGATGAACTTCAAAAAAGAGGTTACGATAAACTCTTCACTGTTGATTATGATGCGTATGACGAATACGATGATTGGGAAGATGATGAGTATGCTTCTATCGAGAAGTTCCCTCATAAAAGATCTTATATAGACTAAGGAAAACAATGGACAACAAAGAGCTTATCCGTGCCTATTATGATATGTGGAATGAGCGAAACTTTGAGAAAGCGGAAAAACTGCTTGACAAGGATATCCGCTTTCGCGGTTCACTGGATATTACAGCCAATGGTATAGAGGGTTTTCTGGATTATGCCAAAATGGTCATCACAGCATTTCCAAACCTCTATCATGCAACAGAGATGACTGTCGTCGAAGGAAATATGGCTGCTGTATATGTCACCTATACGGGTACACATGAAGGACCAATCTTCAATTACAAACCCAGCGGTAATCGTATCTGTTATTCAGGGGCTTCTTTTTTTCATTTTAAAAATGGAAAAATAAGCAATATCAATGTACTTGGAGACCTAAACTCTTTACATAAACAGCTTAGCCAATAAAAGGCTACGCTGACCTCAATGCCCTATACCAGGACCAAACCACTCATACAGTCCCATAAAAATCTCTACCGCAATCAAAACAATAATAATCCATTCAAGAAAAGAGCTGTGATTATGATTAGTCAAATCCATGACCATGACGATATCGTCTTTAATATTGTTCAGTTTATATTCCACGACATCAAAACGGTCTTTTAACTCAAGGGAATAAGCAAGCCTGTTATAGAGAAGTTCGGCATCTTCATCATCCCATAATATGTTCGGCTTGTCCAACAGATAGAGTTCAATCAACATATCATGGCGTATCAGCACCAACTGCTTTGCAAATCGTGCCAACCTTGTACGTTTGAAAATAGAAAAGGTATCTGCTGCATCGATAAGTTTACGACTCTTCTCATAATAGTCTGCCAGTTTCTGCTCATACAACCCAAGTGCGACACTTTGCGAGACGACATGAGCGATGATGATCAGACTTATATGAGAATAGCTTTTAAGGGTGATCGTCTCGTTATCCAAGGTAAAGTTGACAGGTAGTTCATCATCAATACAGATGGGGTAATCCTGGTAAAGTTCACGCTGATCAAAACTCTGTGCATCATCAAATCCCAATGATTCAAGTGCATCAACGATTCTGCTCCTTGGCCAGTTGATCATTGTCAGGACATTGAATTGTGTGTACATGATCATACTGTCATCTATCTCTGCATAATAAGTCGCTTCGATGCTTTTTGTCAGACCAACACCCAGTATACGCTCGATATCATCTCGTGTAAAAGGTGTCGGGAGGTAAAAGGAAACCAGTTCCATCTCTTTTTTCATTGTAACTCTTCCTGTATATTGGTTATGTCAAGCCTGTCAACAGGCTCTCGTATTACATTCAACTCTTTTAGAGAAGAATAACACTGGCCAAGCCTAAAAAACTGAAAAATCCGACAATATCGGTCACTGTTGTCAATAAGACAGAAGATCCGACAGCCGGGTCAATATCGGCTTCTTTAAGCAAAATTGGAATTAATGCCCCAAAGAGGCCTGCTGAAAGAAGATTGATCACCATAGACAGGGCAATCACCACACCGAGCATTGGCATAGAAAACCATACATAGGCAATTCCTCCGATGACAAGCGCAAATATAAGACCGTTCATCAACGCCAGGTAGACCTCTTTAAAGATGGTCTCCTTGGCATCGCCTCGACTGATATCCCCAAGCGCCATCTGACGCACTGTTACTGTCAGTGTCTGGGTACCTGCATTTCCGCCCATAGAAGCGACAATAGGCATTAATATCGCAAGCGCGACAAGTGATTGAAGTGTCGCATCGAACATGCTGATGACGAATGAAGCGGCAATGGCTGTCACGAGATTGATAGCCAGCCAAAATGCACGGTGCTTTCCAATATGGAACAGGCTTTCAACCTGCTCTGCTTCTTCATTTACCCCTGCGAGGTGATAAAGCTGACCTGTCGCACGTTCTTCAATAATGTCATAAATATCATCTGAAGTGATACGCCCGAGAAGTCTGCCCTCAGAATCTACGACAGGAACAACACCCATATCGTAATTAGAGGCGATCTCCACCACTTCATGAATATCATCTACTGCCTTGACACAGACTGAGTTCACACCTTCTTTAACCAGCTCTTCGTAAGCCTCTTTCGGTCCAAGAAGGATCAGGTCTTCAAGCGGGATCGACCCCAAAAAAACACCAGCTTCATCGACGATATAGACCTGCGATATATTATCCAGTTCTTTCGCTGCTTTCAGACGCTTGAGTCTACGGATCGAATCACCGATCTGCTCACCTACAGAAGCACTGAAAAGCTCAGTCTGCATATAGGCACCGGCTTCATATTCACCATAAGAGATCAATGATTCAAGCGTCTGCCTGTCTTCATCCGGAAGACTTTGCAGCACTTCGTCTGCCGCGACTTCATTGACCTCTTCAAAATTTCGTATCAGCTCCGCGGCATCATCCGTATCGAGAATATTTGTCAGTCCGGCTATCTCTTCGGGAGTGAAAAAATCGAGTACCTCTTCATGACAATGTTTTGGAAGTTCAATAAGAACAAGGGCTTTTAACTCTTCAGGCAGTGCTGAAAGCTTCTCCAGATAGAGTGATTCATCATATCCACGCAGTTCAAGCAGTTCTTCTGCAATATCATAAGGGTGGATATTCGTTCCGTCACTCTCACTATAGTTCTGAACACTTGCGTCGATTGCCTCGATAAGTTCATCTACTGATCTTCGCATATATTCTCCTTGTTCTCTTTTATGGCTCTCACAACAGACTGCACAAAAACGGCCTGATTTCCGCCTGCCCTTATAGACTTGTGATATCTTGGAATTATACAACCTTTTTATCGCTTTGCACGGACAACTTTAATCTATAGCCACAGCCCGTCTTCAGAGATTAGAGGCAGAGTGACTGTTTATATACACACTCGATATTTTCTTTGTAAAACAGAGAAAAAAGGTGTATAGTTATATACTGTTTATTGGTAAGAAAGCAGGCGATGAAGACACCATCGGATTCATTGCCATTTCAATATAAGGAAACCTACTTGAAAGAGACACTTAAACCCTACAGAGGGTTCCTGGACATTCTCAAGCATCTTATTCGAAGACCCTCTGTCGTCGGGGCAGAACACCCCTTCTTTCTTTCTTTAAAACGTGAACTGGACGAGATAGGTATAAAGACCACACTCTATGAAGGCTTACTTGTCGCCCAGGGTGACGATCCTGACAAGGGAATGCTCTCTGCACACATTGATCGGCATGGACTGATCTGTACCGGTCCCAATGAGTTTCAGTATGCCGCCTTCATGACTCAAAACCGTGGAGATCTTACCGGAGACTCTATAGCCGAACAGACCTATATGTCAATTGTAGAACGGTTTAAACAGCAGTCTGTTCAAGCCTATGAACCTTGGTCAGGAAGCTATCTTGGCTTAGGTGTGATCGATAATGCTTATATATGTGAACGACGCAAGAACCTTGTCTTTGAAGTCAAAGGGCTTGAGCATCTTTTACCGGGAACCCCTGTCGCTTTTGTCGACACTTTGGATAATAAAAGCGGTCTCTTGTCTGCACAACTGGATAATGTCATCAGTGCTGCAGTCATCATCTATCTTTATAAATCCGGCTATAAAGGGACAGCCTTCTTTACTGCACAGGAAGAGTCCGGCAAGAGCTGGCGCTTTCTATTGGAGTGGTTTCGCCGCTTTAATCAGAGCACTGACCGTCTTCTTGTGCTTGACACCAGTCCCTACCCTACACGAGAAGAAGCCGAAAGCCAGCACCTTGTCCTGCGTCATTGCGATGCCAATGCGACATTTGATTCACCTTTGAACACAGAGATAGAAGCCCTTTGTTCCAGGCTCAACATCACCCACAGCTATAAGGATACCTATTTA
>JBFEWG010000060.1:0-11819 GCA_041546465.1 Sulfurimonadaceae bacterium | reverse complement strand
TATTACATTTAAGCGTGTGAATCCGAATAATATATCATATTCTTTGAAAAATATTACTTATTTATATAATTTCTTGATGGTAATTGCATCATTTTTTCCCACAATGCAGGCCAGTTCACTCTCAGAAGCGCTTTTTAGCATCTCAAAAGTGCCAAAATGATTCAGCAGTTTTTTCAGTTTTGCCGGACCGATTCCTTTAGTCTGTAACAGCTTGGAAGCCTGATCCTGTTTAAGTTTTGTCTTCTTATGGAAGGTAATGGCATAACGATGTGCTTCATCCCTCATTCGTTGTACCCATTGCAAACGTTTATCATTGGCAGATAAAGAAAAACTCTGTTCAAGTGTATGAATAATATCGTTGGCCTTTCCTTTTGCTCTATGGGCCTTTGCGTCTATCTTCTCTTTTGAGATGGCGATAAGGTCGATATTGGTCCCGCAGGAGTCTAGCAGCTCTTTGGCAAGGTTTAAGAGGGTGCTTCCGCCATCAAGAATCCAGAGATCCGGGGCAGGGTTTGTCTCAAAACTTTCGATACGGCGTGTAAGCGTCTCTTTCATCTGGGCATATTCATCCATGCTTGTGAGATGATATTGCCGGTAAGCGGATTTGTTAAACTTTCCGTCTTCAAAACAGACCATAGCACCAACAGGGGCAGAACCCTGGAGATGAGAGTTGTCAAAGATCTCTATGCGTTTGGGTAGACTCTGCAGGTCACAGAGCTCTTGGAGCTTCTCTTCCAGGTTGTCGTAAAGCGGGCTAGAATCAGCATGATACTTCTCTAAGAGTTCATGCGCATTCTTAAGCGCGAGCTTACAAAGTCTGGCTTTGGGACCTCTTTGGGGGACACTGAGTTGCGGAGTTTTGGAAAAAGTACTTTTCAGGTACTCACTTACAGCCGGAATCTCTTCAAACTCATGCACGATGATGATCTGTTTTGTGGTCAAGGGAGAGAGTTGATAAAACTCCAGGATTGCACGTTTGTAGATTTCATCCCTGTCAAAGCCGTAATTCAGATGGATGAAGTTGTGTGAACTTGAAATGATCTTGCCATGACGCATGAACAGGCGCAAGACAACGGCGCGTTTCTCATCGGCATCGACACAGAAAAGGTCCAGGTCCTCGCTGCTTGCACTGTCCATTTGGGAAATGGTATCGCTTTTCGAGATCTTCTCTATGCTGTCGCGAATAAGAGCCGCTTCTTCAAACCGCATTGCTTCGGCGAGATCATGCATCTTGACTTCAAGGGCTGAACATAACGCGCTTTTGTTGTTGATAAAATCGACTCCCTGATCGACATATACCTGGTAGTCAGAAGAAGATATTTTTCCCTCACAGGGGGCCATACACTTTTTTATCTGGTAGTAGAGACAGGCTTTTTTACCGTTCAGACAACTTTTTTTTTGTACCAGAGGCAGGGTCTCGTAGAGTGCGTTCAATAGGTCTCTCGCCCCTGTAGAGAATGGTCCGAAATATTGAATGTTTTTATTGTCCAGGATCTTCCTTGTAATATCAAAACGGGGAAACGCTTCACTCTTGTCTATATAGATATAAGGATAGGTCTTGTCATCACGTAACAAGATGTTGTATTTCGGACGCAGTTGTTTGATCAGAGAGTTTTCAAGGATCAGTGCGTCATGCTCACTCTCTACGACAATATAGTGCAGGGTGTGAACTTCGTGCAGCATTTTTAAAATACGTGCATTCAGATGGGGATTGGGTGTGAACACAGGTGAAAAACGAAAATAACTCTTGACGCGGGCCTTTAAATCCTTGGCTTTTCCGATATAGAGCAGTTTGCCACGCTCATCAAAATAGTGATATACACCCGGAGATGTCGGCAGTTGTTTTACCTGGGATAATAGTGTGGTATTAAGCTTTTTCATTGATGATCTGTCGTATCTCTTCTATGACATTGTGAAGTTTTTCGTTTGTGACACTGTTTTCAAAACCGCCTTGTGATCTCTCTTCATAATGCTCGTCATGCGAAGTCACGGGAGTAAAGGTCATTGTCTTTTTATGAGACACAAAGGCTCGTATGTCAAAAAGCTCAAACCCTTTACACTCACGCGGCGGTATTTTTTTTAAAGGTGCTTTTATAGAATTTATAATATTATCGAACTCTTGTTTTGCACCGGGGTGATTGAGTGCAAAAAATAGGATGTTATGTCGAATATATCCAAAGAGAATAAATTTATGAAGCCGCTGTGGGAGAAGCTCTTTTACGGCATTAATACACGTCAGGTTATTAAGCGGTGAAAAAGCGGATTGAGAGCGGAGATGGGAAACAAGTTGTTGAGAATTTTTCATATCACTATTATAACAGTTTTGATGTTAAGTATAAATGGATGTGGTTATAAAGCCCCTCCTTATTATCCAGATGAGAAAAGAGGCAAATAAGCGTGATCTATGATGTTGTGATTATTGGAGCCGGTGTCGCAGGTCTTTATGCCGCACTTAACCTTCCAAAAGACAAAAGAGTGTTGATAATCAATAAAAACCATCCATGGGAGTGTAATACTTTTTACGCACAAGGCGGTGTTGTGACGGCTGTGGATGATGCTGATGAACTGTTGCATATCAAGGACACGATGGAATCAGGTGATGGTTTGTGTGATGAGCAGGCCGTCCGCGTATTGAGCGAACACAGTCGTGAAGTCGTCGGTGACCTGATCAAACGGGGTTTCCAATTCGATACAGATGCCAATGGTGAACTACTGTATACGAAGGAAGCTGCGCATTCAGCAAGCCGAATCTTGCATGCCGGGGGTGATGCCACAGGACGTTACATGCATCGTTTTTTACTGGAGCAAAATCCTCATCCAATGCTTGAAGGGGCCCAGGTTATTGACTTATTGCTTGATGAAGGAAAATGTCATGGAGTCTGTGTCAATCACGAAGGTGAGAGCAAACATATTTTTGCAAAGAGTACGATCATCGCATCGGGAGGAGTAGGCTCACTTTTTGCCTATCATACGAATGCATCTACGATCAGCGGGGACCTGCAGGGGATATGCCTGGAGAAGGGGATCGAGCTTGAGCGCATGGAGATGCTGCAGTTTCATCCTACGGTTTATGTCGGTTCCGAGACGGCTCAGAAACAGTTGTTGACGGAAGCATTGCGAGGGGAAGGTGCAAAACTTGTCGATGAGAACGGATACGCCTTTATGAAAGATTATGACAAACGTGCAGAGCTGGCATCCAGGGATATTGTATCACGTGCAATTTTTGATTATAAGCAGAAGACAGGTCAGGAAGTCTATCTCTCCTTTGATAATTTTGATGTCGAATATTTTAATGAACGCTTTCCTAATATTGTCTCTAATTTAAAAGACCTTGGATTTAATCCTCCAAAAGAGCGAATACCGATATCACCTGCTTTTCACTATTCGATCGGCGGTATCAAGACGAATCTTGACGGTGAAGTTGAATCCGTCGAAAACCTCTATGCTATAGGTGAAGTGGCCTCAACACGTGTGCATGGGGCAAACCGTCTGGCAAGTAACTCGCTTTTAGAAGGTCTGGTCTTTGCCGCACGTGCAATCAACAAGATCAAAAGTAAAAGTGTTACATATCTGCCAAAACATTTTCCAATCAGTACAGATTCACTGCGTTGTGAAGGTGATAATGAATATAAAAATGAACTTCGTCGTATAATGTGGAACGATGTCGGCATAGTACGTACACAAAAAGGCCTTCAGGAAGCATTGGACTTCATTGAGGATACCTTACACAAACCGGTAGGCCGTCTATTAAAACTTCGTTTATTGACAGCTAAAGAGATCGTGACATCGGCAATGCGACGAAAGACCTCGGTAGGGGTACATTATATTAAGGAGAGTGACAAATGACACGAGCAGTCGAAGAGACGCTAGACATGGCGACAGAGCCTATAGGATGGTTGCTGCTGGCAATTTTTGTTGTGGGTTATTACTTTATAGCCGCTGAAGAGAAATATCATATTAACAAGGCTAAACCGGCTTTATTTATTGGTACGCTGATGTTTATGATGATCGGAGGGTTTTATGCCTATAACGGTATTAGCTTTAAACCGTTTGAGACGGAGATCGCACATCTTATCCTTGAGATAGCGGAGATCTTTTTCTTCCTGTATGTAGCAATGACCTTTATTGAAGCATTGATAGATAGGGGTATTTTCGGTGCTTTAAAAGAGAAGCTTATCGCAAAAGGGTACAGCTATAAAGAGCTGTTCTGGGTAACAGGTGTACTTGCATTCTTTATCTCTCCGGTAGCTGATAACTTGACAACAGCACTTATCCTCTCGACTGTCTTGATCACAATAGATAAGACGAATAAGGCATTTTTAGTGCCAGGTGCGATCAATATCGTCGTCGCGGCAAATGCCGGTGGTGCATGGAGTCCGTTTGGTGATATCACGACCTTGATGGCCTGGACAGCACATAAGGGTGAGTTTGTAGATTTCTTATACCTTTTCCCTGCCTCGATTTTAGGTTGGGCAGCAACAGCTTTTTTACTCAGCCGTTATGTACCGGAAGGGCATCCAGGTAAAGAGGATGAGGAAAAAGCAGATAGTATCCAGATCCTAAAAGGCGGAAAGGTTATTGTTGCACTGGGTGTATTTACCATCGCAACAGCAGTCGTCTCAAAACAAGTGATGCACCTTCCACCGATGTGGGGTATGTTATTCGGTCTTTCCATCTTAAAACTGTATGTTTACTTTTTACAGAAAAAGCATTCTGAAGATATGGATATTTATCACTCTATCGCTAAAGTGGAAAATGATACCTTGTTATTCTTCTTTGGTATTTTGGCTGCTGTTGGTGCATTGCACTTTGCCGGGTTCCTGGCGTATGCGGTAATGTTATACGATATGTTTAATCCGACGTATGTCAATATCGGAGTCGGTTTTCTTTCTGCTATCGTAGATAATGTTCCGGTCATGTCAGCTGTCTTGAAAGCGAGTCCGGATTTAAGTCTTAGCCAGTGGTTGCTTGTGACATTAACAGCAGGTATCGGTGGATCCCTGATCAGTTTCGGTTCAGCTGCAGGTGTCGGGGTTATGGGTAAACTCAAAGGGATATATACCTTTAGTGCACACATGAAATTTTCTTGGACGATTCTTGTTGGTTACATTCTTTCTATTGCGATTTGGTATGGACAATTTGAAGTAATGGGCCTATATAACAATCATAAAGTGCATAACAAAACAGAGACACCTAAGGCTCAATGTCCTGAGTGTAAGGCTGAGTTTGAGCTACCGGCTGAAGGTGGACATTAGTCCCTTTCATCTCTCTTTTTAAGAGGCTTGAAATACAAGCCTCTACTTTCACAAACTTTTAATGATAAATAGAGTATCCTTCTACTACTAGATCACCTAAAGGTATCCCATTGAAAAATGTAAGCATTATTGTTCTTGATTTTGGTTCACAATATACGCAGCTCATTGCACGTCGTATGCGTGAAGAGAAAGTCTACTGTGAGATTGTCCCGTATTACACTACGGTTGAAGAGATAAAAGCAAAAAACCCGAAGGGTATTGTCCTCAGTGGCGGTCCCTCATCTGTTTATAACGAGAATGCATATGAAGTAGACCAGGGTGTTTATGAGATGGGTATTCCTGTTCTTGGGATCTGTTACGGTATGCAGCGTATTGCTGTGGACTTTGGCGGTTCTGTGATCCGTTCAGACCATCATGAGTATGGGAAGGCAGAGCTCAAACTTGAGACAAAATCAGCACTGTTTGATGATGTTGATGATAACGGAATTGTCTGGATGTCTCACTCTGACCGCGTTGATGAACTTCCGGCCGGTTTTACACCTATCGCGACTTCTGCGAACTCGCCATATGCTGCTATCGCCAATGAAGAGAAGCGTGTCTATGCAATGCAGTTTCACCCTGAAGTACAGCACTCACAAGAGGGCTACCTTATGCTTCGTAACTTTGCACGCAAGATTTGCGGTGTAGATGAGAAATGGAAGATGGAACACTTCCTGAAAGAGCAGATTGCCAAGATCCGTGAGACGGTCGGTGATGGCAAAGTGCTTTGTGGACTAAGCGGTGGTGTTGACAGTTCGGTTGTCGCTGCGATGCTGTATGAGGCGATCGGTGATCAGCTGATCCCTGTTTTTGTTGATAATGGTCTTTTGAGAAAAGGTGAACGAGAGCAGGTCGAAGAGGTCTTTAAGATTAATTTGAAAGTGCCTTTGGTAACAGTTGATGCTGCTGATTCGTTCTTAGACAAACTTGCGGGTGTGAGTGATCCTGAAAAGAAACGCCAGATCATCGGGCATACCTTTATTGAAGAGTTTGAAAAAGAGGCGAAGAAACATGACGGTATCAAGTTCCTGGCTCAGGGAACACTTTATCCGGATGTCATCGAGTCTATCTCTGTCAACGGTCCGTCTGAGGTTATTAAATCGCATCACAATGTCGGCGGTCTTCCTGATTGGATGGACTTTGAATTGATCGAGCCGCTTCGTGAGCTTTTCAAAGATGAGGTACGTAAGATCGGTCTTGAGCTTGGATTGCCGGAGAGTATGATTAACCGCCATCCTTTCCCTGGACCTGGATTGGCTATCCGTATTATGGGAGATGTCAACCGTCCTGATCTTGATCTATTGCGTGAAGCGGATGTGATCTTGCTCGATGAGCTTAAAGCGAGCGGATATTACACGAAGACGTGGCAGGCATTTGCTGTACTTCTTAATGTGAAATCTGTCGGTGTCATGGGTGATAACCGTACGTATGATAACACGGTTTGTGTACGTGTTGTCGAAGCAGTAGACGGGATGACAGCAACTTTTGCGCATTTGCCTCATGATCTGCTTGAGCGTATATCACGTCGTATCATCAATGAGGTTGACGGTATCAACCGCGTTGTCTACGACATCTCTTCAAAACCGCCTGCTACCATTGAATGGGAGTAGGCTTGAGCCTTGCTTGAACGTATAGGAAGTCATGAATCATGAAGAGCAAAGAGCAGAGAATTTTTCTTTTTTCCAAGACCTCCTATCCCGATATAAATTACATTCCTATCCTACATATCGATTACCTTCAACCTGAAATCGTTTTTTCTTCTTATGATTATATTATTGCAACGTCCAAAGAGGTATTTAAGGCCCTGGATAAAATCGGTGAATGGAGAGCACTTCCGGTACTGGCAATATCAGAGGCAACAGAAAGGTCTGCAAGAGAGGCCGGTGCCAAGATATTGGATGTCTCAGATGGATATGGAGAGAACATCGTTGCATTAATACAAGAAAAATACACAGAGTTGAATGCCTTATATCCCCATGCTGAAGTCGTTGCATTTGACATCGCGCATCATCTTCAAGAATCTGGTATAAAATTCGGCTCTTTTAGTGTCTATAAGACGGCTTGTGCAACAAGCAAAGTGATTGACCTTCCCTCCGATGCCATCTGTGTTTTTACTTCGCCTTCAGCTGTAAGATGTTTTGAGACTCTTTATGGTTTTCTCCCTTCATACAAGGCTGTTTGCATCGGTGAGACAACGCGTTCTGCTTTGCCAAAAGGGATAGAATCTGTAGTCTCGGAAAGCACTTCCATACAAAGCGCAGTAGCACGCGCGCAAATGTTGCTTCAGTAACCACTTTTTAAAGTTTTGTTTGTTATAATCTATTTAGCCTGGGTGGTGCGACAACTCGCATATCAGGGGGTTCTACATATTCATCTAGTGGACGCCGTAGTGAAGGCTGTGTGAAGCATTTTTGTTTGAGGGCCTGGCCTGAGAATCTGCTACCTTTACGCCTTCCTCGTTCTACTATTTTCGGCTTTGAGAACCAAAGCTACAGGCGGAACGCCCACCCGGACCCCTTTGTGAAAAGATTATTGATTAAAGTGTATGAAATGGACTTTGATAAATAATCTGCAAAACAAAAACTTCACAAAACGAATGACCTATCGGAGTAAGCAATGAACGTAATGATATTAGGAAGTGGTGGTAGAGAATATTCTATTGGCCGTGCTATGAAAGATGATGAAAATGTAGACAAACTTTATTTTTGTCCAGGAAACGGTGCGACTGAAGAGCTTGGTGAAAACGTAGATATTAAAGATTATAATGAGCTGGCGCAATATGCCAAAGCGAATAACATCGAGTTTACGATTGTCGGTCCGGAAGCACCGTTGGTAGATGGTGTCGTTGATATCTTTAAAGCGGAAGGTCTGACGATATTTGGACCGTCCAAAGAAGCGGCACGTCTTGAGGGCTCGAAAGTGTACATGAAAAACTTCCTTGCAAAATATGATATTCCTACGGCAGCCTACATCGAAACAGACCATATCGAAGAGGCGTACAGCTTTATTGATAGACTCACTACGACACCGATTGTCGTCAAAGCTGACGGTCTGTGTGCAGGTAAAGGGGTTATCATCGCCCAGTCCAAGGATGAGGCAAAGAAGACCGTCGGTGAGATGTTAAGCGGTGCGGCATTTGGTGATGCCGGGAAGAAAGTTATCGTTGAAGAGTTTCTGGACGGGTACGAGCTTTCGATGTTCGCTATCTGTGATGGAGAAGACTTTGTCTTATTACAGGCAGCTCAAGATCATAAACGTCTTCTTGATGGCGATCAAGGGCCGAATACAGGCGGGATGGGGGCTTATGCTCCGACACCATTGGTAGATAATGTACTGTATGAAAAAGTAAAAGACCGAATTATCCGCCCGACACTAGATGGTATGAAAAAAGAGGGCGCTCCATTTGAAGGTGTCCTTTTTATCGGGATCATGGTTGTCAATGGTGAACCGATAACATTGGAGTTTAATGTACGTTTTGGTGATCCTGAATGTGAGATTTTGATGCCGTTGATGAAGTCGTCTGTCTTTGATCTTTTTTACAAGGCTGCGACTTCTCAGCTTGATACGTTGAATGTTGAGTTTTATGACAAATATGCCGTTGGTGTTGTGATGGCTTCAAAAGATTATCCATATTCTTCATCGACGCCGGCAGAGATCGTTGTGGATGAGGTACATCATGAAGATATTGCCCAAAATACGCATATCTCATATGCAGGTGTCAGCAAGATAGACGGGACTCTGTGTGCAACAGGTGGACGTGTACTTGTTTGTGTTGGACTGGGTGATAGCATTCAAGAAGCTAGAGATCGTGCATATATGCTTTGCGGTCAAGTGCATTTTGCGGGCAAGAAACTTCGTACTGATATCGCATATCAAGCACTGAAATAGACGTGCAATGAACGAAGAGATCTTCAGACTTTTAGACAGAGAACAGCTTGTACTAGCAACAAAGCAAAAACGTGCTCTTGCCTTTTTGATAGATGAACTTATTCTGTCCGTTATCTGGTTAAGTGTCATCTGGGACGCTTTTTCCGGGTTGGAAAGCATAGAAGAGAAGGTTCTGTTGGTCAATTCGTATGTAGTAGAGTTTATGGCCCTAAAGATTATCTATCATACTTTTTTTGTCATGCAATACGCAGCAAGTCCCGGTAAGATTATCATGAAGATCCGTATTTTGGATCTTAAACTTGTCTCAAGCCCCTCTTTTTCTTGTGCACTTAACCGTGCAATCGTACGAGTCGTCAGTGAGCTGTTTTTTTATGCCGGATTTGTATGGGGACTTTTAGACCCGACATCCCAGACATGGCATGACAAAACAGCACGTACAGTGGTGGTTGATGTATAAGTTTCTATTGATCATTTCTCTTCTGGTGTTGGAGCTTTCTGCGGATAAAAAGGTCGAAGTCTTTGCCGCGACTATGGATACAAACGGAAGTTTTATCAAGGCGAGTGATGATGTTATTGTCATCTATGATGGTCTGTATGTCAGTGCCCAAACCGCTACATTTGACCGAAACTCAGGCGTCTTGGAGCTTTACGGGCGGGTACATGCACTTAAAGGTGCAGAGTATTATGCCATGGGTGATTATTTGATGCTGGACACGCAAAAAGATATACGCCAGTTCCGTCCTTTCTTCCTTCAGGAGTATAAAGACGAATTGTGGATCAGTGCGCGTTCAGCGAAGTCGACAGAAGAGAAGTACGAACTCCATACGGGAATAGTCTCCTCTTGTAACCCGCAAGACCCGGATTGGACATTACGTTTCAGCAGTGGTTATTATGATAATGAAGACCAGTGGATGCAGCTTTACAATGCGCGACTCTATGCCGGAGAAGTCCCTGTGTTCTATCTGCCATATATTGCTTACCCGACAGATACGACACGCCGAAGCGGTCTGTTAAGGCCTACCTTCGGTCTTTCGGGTGATGAAGGTTTTATGTACCAGCAACCGATTTATATTGCGGAAGACCCGCAGTGGGACTTAGAGCTTCTACCTCAGATACGAACAGAGCGGGGGAAAGGAATCTATTCAATCTTCCGTTTCGTGGATTCACCGAATTCGACAGGTTCACTGGTCGTGGGTGGGTTTAAAGAAGAATCAGCTTATCAAAAAGAGTTCAATCTGCGTAATGATAAACATTATGGTGCTGAGTTTGACTATCAGCATAGAGATTTTTTGAAGACCTGGTTTGACTGGAGTGGGCAGGGTTCTTCGGGGATCTATTCAGATGTCACCTACCTTAATGACGTCGAATACCTCAATCTTCAAGAGACAGATTCTTTAAACTATTCGATTGATTCTCAGGTGACGTCGAAGGTGAATGTCTTCCTCAATCAGAGTGAAGATTATTTCGGAACCTATTTTAAATATTTTATTGATCTTAACAAAGAGAGCAATGCCGATACGATCCAGAACCTGCCCGATATTCAGTATCATCGTTATCTCAACACATTCTTGGATGACCACCTTCTCTATTCGATTGACTATAGAGGAAGTAACTTTTACAGAGAAGAACGCAAGAACGCAATGCTTAATGAGCTTACGGTACCTTTGGATCTACAGTTCCCTCTGTTTGGTGAATACCTGACCCTGACCCTGAGCGAAAACCTATATGCTTCCCAGATCAGCTTTTATGGATCGGATGACCAAGTCGCTACCCAGGGGTACTCGTCGGGTGCTTATGCCCGTGATTATCAAAGTATTGAACTGAATACGAACCTGGTCAAGGCCTTTGATAGTTTTACACACAGCATCGCCTTTACGGCTGCTTATCAGCATCCGGGGACAGATAAACGAACAGGCTTCTATGAGGATTATCAAACACAGTTTGAAGAGGATAAGGCGAATAATATCTCTTGTGTCGAAGGACCGTGTGAATACAATACGATTACCGAGAAGATCGAACAGGCCTCTTTGGAATTCACTCAATTCATCTTCTCACCTACAGGTGATGAAAAATTATATCACCGACTTAGACAGCCCCTGATCTATGAGTCCGGTTATGATAAATACGGTGAGCTTGAAAATGAGCTTCGTTATTATTTTACCAGGCAACTCAACTACTATAATAATACCTTTTATAATCATCAGCGTAATGTAATTTCAAAGTCTCAAAACTCATTAGGGTATAATGACACTGTTTTTATTTTTGATGTGTCACATCTGTATGAGGATAAGTTGATCGACAATGTGCGAACAAATACACGTTATCTGACGACGAATGCACGTTATAACTATTCGTCAAAATGGCAATATTTTGCCGGATATGCGTATGATATTGAAAATAGCAAGACGAAAAACCGCAATATCGGTTTTTTGTATAATAAACGATGTTGGAGTGCTGAGTTGAAATATGTAGAGAATGTCCGTCCAACCCTGGATGCATCAGGGGTGAGCTCCTCCATCAAAGACAGAGTACTTTATTTGACACTGAACCTGCGACCTTTAGGCGGTATGCAGGTCGACTACAAACAATCGGATAATCAATGAGTATAGAGGCTAAGGTCGGTGCGTTTGTCGCATC
>JBFEWG010000068.1:0-10528 GCA_041546465.1 Sulfurimonadaceae bacterium | reverse complement strand
TCCTGGATCAATGCAGAACGAAGTTTTTTATTCTCTTTTTTATTGACCTTTGGAGTTGTCTTGGTTTTACTGACTTCTTCCTCGTCATCCCAGCCGATCTTTTCTAAAAAGAGATCATACCCACCGTCAAAATACTCTGCACCATCTTTGGCGAAGATGATCAGTCTATCCGCGACCCTGCGTAAAAGTTCTTCGGAGTGTGAGACGATGATGACAGAGCCTTTGAAATCTTTAATGGCCTGTGTCAACGCTTCAATAGAGTCCATATCAAGGTGATGGGTCGGTTCATCCAGAAAAAGAAGATTCGCCGGATGTGCCAATATCCGCCCAAGCATCACTCTGCTTTTCTCACCACCTGATAACAAAGAGACCTTTTTATCGGCAGCACTTCCGCTAAACATCATCCCGCCGCAGATACTCCTGACGTTAGCTGTCGACAGCTTGGGATTGGCATTATAGATTTCATCCGTAACTGTGTTGTCCGGATTGAGTCTGTCTATATTTGTCTGTCCGAAGTGACCTGATGCGGTGCTGGGATGATAACCGACCTCGCCGCTGAGCTGTTTCAGTTCTCCGGCGATTGTGTTCAAAAGTGTCGACTTACCCGTACCGTTTTTTCCGATAATAGCAAGACATTCCCCTTTTTTCAGCGTGAAAGAGATCCCTTTGAACAAAAGCTTTTCAGGTGTATAGCCAAAGCTCAGGTCTTTGACATCCAACAGTACCTTTGCCGGGGTATCCTGAAAGTTAAAGTCAAACTTCAGTGTCGCATCAAACCCCAGTGTATCCATCTGCTCCATCTTCTCCAGCTGTTTGACCTTGGACTGTGCCTGAGCTGCAGTCGATGCACGAGTCTTGTTCTTGGCAATAAATTCCTCAAGCTCTTTACGTTTCCTATCCTGAGAAGCCTTCTGTCTTTCATAAAGTTCGTCATTGCTCTTCAACTGCTCATAGAACTTATGCGTATCTCCGGGGATGACACTCAGTGAACGGCGGACAATACCCATCGTATGTGTTGTGATCGCATCCATGAAATCCCTGTCGTGGGTTATCAGTATCACTTCACCCTGAAAAGAGCGTAGAAACGACTTCAGCCATCGTAAGGAGAGAATATCAAGGTAGTTTGTCGGCTCGTCCAAAAGCAGAAGATTGGGTTCGGTCACAAGGAGCTTGGCAAGATTGATACGAATCTGATATCCCCCTGAAAAAGAGAGAGGGTCTTTTTCCAGGTCATCTTGGACAAACCCCAATCCGAAAAGAATCTTTTCGACTTTATAGACATCATACTGGGCATCACCCTGTAATGCAAGTGCCGCTTCCTCTCGTAATGTAGACTCCGTGAAGGTCAGATGCTGTCTCAACGCCCCTATCCTATAGCCCTTGGGTATGATAACCTCACCCTCATCACAATGCTCTTCACCCAAAATCAGCTTGAACAGCGTTGACTTTCCGCTTCCATTCCGCCCGACAAGACCGACCCGGTTTCCTGTATTGAGTTTAAAATTCAGATGGGTAAAAAGCTCTTGTTCACCAAAGCTCTTTGAAATATTTGAAAGCTGTATCATATCACTCTTTTTTTGGACGTATTATAACAAGTTGACCTGATGGGATAAGGACTTTTACATCAATAGTGGTGTATACTTTCATCACTAATTACACCTGAGCCTTTAAGGACTGACATGTCGGCTGCAACAACTACAATCAAACGTCATAATCATCGTATTCATCCCTGTGAAGCTTCAAAAAAACAAGGACTTCTAAAACATCTTTCAACACTCTATAGTGACAAGACTATTCTTATTGTCAGTGCTTCCAACAATGGCATAAAAGAGATCGAAGACCAAAAGATCACCCTCAGCGATGATACTTCACTGAAAGGACGTGAAGGACGTCAATGGGACATCCTTATCAGTTTTGATCTCCCTGCCAAAGCCGAAGACTACCTTACTCGTTTTGCCTGTGCCAAAGAGATAGCGCTGATATTGATGGATGAAAAGGAGCAAGCCCTTTTATATGCTATCGAGAAGCTCCTCGGCAAGAACATCAAACAAGAACTCATCCAAGGATTTGAACCAAAAATAGAGGCAGTGAAAAGTCCTGCTAAACATCGTCCTACTAAATCACAACAGCGTTCTGCCAAAGAGGATGATAAGAAGAGAAGAAATCAGGTCGATAAAGAGAAACCTTTCAATGCAAAAAAAGAGTGGAGTAAAAAGTCCTCAGCTCATGACTACCGCAATAAACACACCAACCCTGACAAACGCGCACCTCGTACCTTCAAGATCTCGAAAGAAAAACCTTCCAAGGAGAGTTAGGCTATACTCTTTATGACTTTTCATAAAGGGACTCTCATGAAATATACACTTCTTCTTATGGCACTGCTTCTCTTCAGTGCATGCAGCGACCAGGAGCAACAAGTTGTCGAACGTTCATGGGGGTCCATGAAAGGCTTGGAACAGCTTGTCGGCAACATGAATGACACCTCGTATTCAGACATACGCTCAAAGCCGCCGCGATTCAATGCCTATAACACTCCCGTCAAGATTGATACTTATGAAGGGAAGTTCCTGTGGGCCGAGTATGCCGCGACCTGGTGTAAGACCTGTACCCAACAGGCTCCACAAGTCAAAAAAGTCCAATCATTGCTGAAGGATCAGGTCTCTTTCATGACTGTGATGACAGGTCAAAGCACTCGATACGGAGACCATGGAACCGTTAAGTCTGCTATGTTGTGGGCCAGTAAACATCATCTTGATCCTCAGCACGTCTACGCCGCGAAACTCTGGTACAAGACCATACCAGAACATAGACTTTTCTCACCAGAGGGCCATACCCTTTTTGTCCATGTCGGCTACCTCAACAGTGAACAGATCCTGAATATAATTCAATACTACAAAAGAGGCTGGGAGACCTATAAGCAGACCGGCGAAGCGGCAGAGTGGATGAAGTTCTAACTACTCGTCCTAAACCTCAAGCGTTGCAAAGTCCTTCAGTTCGACCCTTGTACAGTTTCCTTTGAGAAGTTTTTGCGTACGTGCATACTCCTCCGTCAACTCCAGGATATCTTGGATATCATCTTTTTCAATGCAGTGTGTATGGACCTTTTTCTCCGAATCTATCCTGACTTTTGCATCACTGCTGTCTGTCGTGATCACAAGGTTTCTTGCCCCTTCGCCAAACTCACTCTTTATCGCCTTGATGACTTTCTCGGATGCAAGCAGGTCTGATAAGGAGATCTCCTTGTTAAAATCATTGTCACACAGGACGGTAAACTGAACCTCAACCTGTCCTTCCATAATCAATCCTTTTTTCATAGTGTATCCAAACAAAACCAAAGCCTTTGATAATCAGTCAGATCTTGTACTTAGAGATAATCACTGATATCAACCTCATCAATCTGTTCAGGTTTCAAATAGCGTTTTGCATACTCCATATAAACACCCGATGTCAGGAACAACTTAAAGGTCTCTGCATCGATATGCTGATCCTTTTTCATAAAACTCATAATCGTAAGCGCTTCTGATAAAGTCTTCCCTTGCTTGTAGGGCCGGTCACAGGCGGTCAAGGCCTCAAAGATATCGGCGATAACCATAATACGTGCAGGAGTAGAGAGATCGGATGCATTTAGCTGTCTTGGATAGCCTGTCCCGATCATCGTTTCATGATGCGTCCCTGCATATTCCGGAATACGTTGCATGTTCTCCGGATAAGGCAGGCGCTCAAGCATCTTGATCGTCATAATGATATGCTCTTGTATCTTAAAGCGCTCCTCATCTGTCAATGTCCCCTTCTCAATACAGAGATTATAGATTTCTCCGTAGTTGTAAAGGTGTTCAGGGACTTCAAGTTTAAAGCCCTCTCGACGATACGATTCCTCATCAAAGTTCACCCGTTTCACGATATGTTCCAGGCGGTCATCGAGAAGCTGCTCTTGAGCCGGTACGGCTCTGGTTTCTACCCCTTCGTATCGAAGTAGTTCCGCATCAGACAATCCGGCCCTATCATCAAAGTGGCGCATCCAGCTCCTTTTCGCGATCTCTTTCACACGCTCCTGTTTATCCGGACTCATGAACTCGCCTCCGATATTGCATTCAGCGATAAAGTTAAAATCATCCATCAAAAAACCATGCTGTTCTTTTTTCCAATCAGCAACTGCTCCTTTCTCCTCACCTTGTATTAGCCGTTCATACCCTTCTATCTCGATATCACGCCAGACAACTTCAAAACGTGTACGAATCTCATGAATACGGTTATAAATAGTCTCTAGTTTCGTCGCCTTGTCTACGACATATTCCGGTGTCGTCACCTTACCGCAGTCATGCAACCATGCACCGATCTCAAACTCTCTCCAGGCATCATCACTATCAAATGTGAAAGTTTTGAAAGGACCATCTTCAGTTCTGTCTGCTGCCCTGGCAAGCATCATGGCAATCTCAGGGACCCTTTGGCAATGACCTCCCGTATAAGGGGACTTGGCATCGATGGCATCTGCAATCAGTTTGATAAAGGAGTTCATCAGTTCTGCCTGGGCTTTCTGATACTCATGGATACTTTTGGACATGGACACTAATGCGTTCGAAAGTTTTACAAGCTCTTTGATCTTTGTCCTAACCGGTGTCACTTCATCAAATTTTCGCATCCTTATCTTGTCGTTTTCCAACATAAGCGCCCCAATGGGTTTGACAATCTGTGCTGTTATGAAAAGTATAAAAGGAATGGTCAATAGCAAAAAGAAAACAGCTATCACAATAGAGTAACGGATCTGCTCCATATAAGGATCGAGCATCACATCTGCATCGATCTTGACACCGACATAAGTATCAAGGTCCATCTCTTTGGTAAGCGTACTGACCATAGCGAACTTCTCTCTACCTTTTTGTTGATATCGAAGAATCTGGTCTGTCTTCTCCTCCTCAAGTGCCTGCTTTAAAAAGACATCCATGGTGTATTCGTCAGCCTGATTGATTGAAGAGGCGATGATATCTCCCTTCTTGCCGAACATCACCACTTCGCTGCTTGGATGGATTACCAGCTTTTTAAGAGCACTGTTAAGTTCTGTCAATGTGAAATCGATGGCCAAGACCGCCTCCGTACCATCAATGGTCTTCGAATAGGTGATACCCTTTTGTCCAAGGTTGCTGAAAAGATAGGGATCTGTGCGTATCGGCTTATCACTCTGTTTGGCCTGGACAAACCATGGCCGTTGGTCTGCCCTATAGTCTGTGGGTTCGGATCGGCTTGAAAGAAGATTGAGATAGCTGTCAAAATAATCGAACTGTTTTACTCTTTTCTTGGAGGAATCATAGATCTTGATAACGGTCCATCGCGTCTTTGACGGTGCGTTGAAATGTTCATGAAGCGTAGAAGAGCTCTCCATATTGATCACTTCGAAAAAGTCGCCGTTAGGGTGACCGATATACATGGCATATACACTTGGAAGACGTTGCATGCTTGTAGCAAAACGGTCAATAGTACCTATATTTTTAGGGTCAGTCGGCACCGCATTGAGATCCGGATACAGTTCTGTGAAATAGAGCATGTTTTTGATATTGGCATCTCCGTTTTTGAACAGCTTAATGACCTGTTTTGCAGTCTGTGTAAAGTTGGTGTGCGTTGCCGAAATGGCGAGTTTTTGGCTGAAGTAATATTGCAGTCCCAGTAAAGAGAGCGATATAAGCCCGATGACGATGATAAAGTTGATAAGAATATGCAGACGTATTGAAATCGTTCGAAACATCACAACCCCTTTGATTACAGCAATAGATAATTCTAGCATAGTTTGTCTGCCCAGGATGCTATAATCCGTCTATGAAAAAATATATACTTTTTGACAATGACGGTGTGCTTGTGGAGACTGAACAGTGGTACTTCAGAGCCAACTATGAAATACTCAAGACGATGGGCATCACGCTTGAGGAAGAGCGTTACAGAGAAATCATGATCAACGGTGAAAGCGCTTTTATCCTTGCCGAAGAGAAAGGATTTGACAGTAAAAGTGTAGAAGAAGCCCGCGACAGACGTAATGAACTATATCAACACTATATACGTACTGAAGAGATCACCATCCCCGGGGTAAAAGAAGTACTCGCCGCTCTGAAAGAGCACTACCAGATGGGGATTGTGACCTCTGCCAGACGCGAAGACTTTGAGCTTATCCACGCTGCACGCGGGATCACAGATCATATGCAATTTGTCCTGTGCAGTGGCGAGTATAGGCGTTCAAAACCTCATCCGGATCCCTATCTTAAAGGGCTCTCCTGCTTTGGCGCAGAAAAACACGAAGCATTTGTCGTCGAAGACTCGCAACGCGGGCTACAATCAGCTGTCAACGCCGGCATCGACTGTGTCATCGTGGAAAATCATTTCACCGCTTCACACGACTTTTCCGATGCTAGTCACCGCATCAAGACACTCGAAGAACTTATGGAACTGTTTTAATCCTCTATTTCTTTTTGGGAAAAAACACTTCTTTCTTCTTTTGAATGTCTTCTTTCGATTGAAGCATCTCCAGATAAAGGTCCTCGACCTTCTTTCTTGCCCAAGGCGTCTTGCGCAGGAACTTTAAACTGGAGTTGATAGAAGGGTTGTTCCAAAAACACCGTATCTCAATGCGCTCCCTTAAAATCTTCCACCCGTAATGCTCTACAAGATCTTCGAGTATCCTCTTTAAAGTAATTCCGTGAAACGGATTATTCTTATGTGCTTCGCTCATTATTGCGTATTATCCTTTATGCATAGAGGCATTATACCGCCAAATACTCATATTAATGCTACTTTGCTATAATCACTCTCATGAGTTATCAACAAGAACTGCAGGCCAAACTCGATGCGGCACGCGCGGCATCTCCAGCTGAAACATCCCACAAACTTGACACTGTCGTCCTGGAACAGCAGCTCATATATGAGCTTGAGGATGAACTGAAACTCTCGCAATACGATCTCGATGAGAGTGATATACTGCGAAGTATCAAAATACTGGAGATACTCAGCAGGTATCCCGAAGCCTTCAGTCATCATAAAGCACTGAGTATACTCTATATCCTTGCAAAAACTGACGTCATACAAGTCACTAATCTCTACAAGCTGGCTGACATTCCGGCCAAGGAGTTCAAAACTATCCTCACCGCCATGGCCAAGCACAAACTATTGATCGCCAACAAGAACAAAGAGATCGAGATCACAGCCGATGGCATGAGCCTTGCCGAACGTATCGGATTTGATGTATTTGTCTAGCCGACACCCCAGATGTAGTCCTTTAACACAATCATCATATAAAAAAATACGCCGATCACTATGACTGCTCCCGCTAAATAAAGAACAGGCCTGTAGAGGTACAGTTCAACAATACGTACTAACTTCTTGTTTAAAAGCTTTTCAATCAGATAGACGACTACCCACAGTACCACCATCCCTGCGGCAGCGACAAGCATATATTGCCAGGTCGTAGAGACATCAAAGAGATATTGTGTCGTTGTGAACATCTTTTCGTTCCAGGGTATCATCACTATCCTCCGCATTTAAATCCATTGTAAAGAAGTATAACATGGTTTCAAGAGAAGGTCATTGGTGGTGTCAGCGATGGGATTCTAACCCATGGCCTTTCGATTAGGAATCGAATGCTCTATACAGCTGAGCTACGCCGACATAAAAGAAGAGTGTTATTTTAACCTATAAACATTATTTTTACCCAAGTAGGAGTATAATATAGGTATGAAAAAGTATATTGGTTTTATATTAGCACTACTGTTACCTCTGTCTGCTCAATCTATAAAAGCAGGTTATGATGTCAGTTTTGGACTCTTTGGAGAGATCGGAAAAGCAGAGATCACCTATGAGCATGATAAAGACAGTTACATCATCTACGTCCATGCCTGGACAACAGGTATGCCTGCCGTCCTGACACAGAACAGGCAAGAGGATTATATCTCACAAGGTCATATTATTGACGGAGTATTACGTCCTGATGTCTTTGTCAAACACCGCAAAAATGACAGATACACTAAAAGCAATGTTCATATTTTTGATCATGACAATAAGAAAGTACTCTCCTACTACTCCAAAGAAGAGAGAATTAGCGGTACACGTTTTGACACGGCCACGATGAAAAACATCAAAGTCGAGACAACGGAGTATGAAAACTCTGAGGACATCTTTCGTTTCTTTACCGACAATGACCTGCTCTCACTTTTTTTTAACACTCAAAAAATCTTTCCTACCCTGAAAGACGGTGATTCCAAACAATTTGCCGCTATCGGGTCAAAAAGTCCCAACTGTGAGATCAATATCGAAGTTCCCAATCAGGACTTACGACAAGAACTTGGCAATGTCATGGGTGATATTGACGGCCAGCTTATCACGATCATTTTAAACCAGAATATATTCCAAAGCGAAAGAGGTGAACTGCATGTCTATTTTGACCATGACGGTTTCGCCAAAGACGTACTCTTAAAAGATGTCATCCTGTTTGGTGATATCCGTGGTAAACGTATCTACCAGGAGCTCAGCAGTAACTAAACTCTTATTTCAATAGCAGCACATAGAGATAGGCGATAAGCTCATTGATCGTTGTTCGTACTCCCGCGCTTGATGCATACCAATTTTGCGGATCATACTCCTGCGGTACTATCGCAATCGATCCGATCTCTATCCTGTTCTGTGAAAATGCTTTTTTAAAAAGTATCGTACTGCGTTTTGAATGCGGTCCCAGACTCGCCAGATTAAATGCCTCACCTTCAAACTTGTTTTGCTTTATCCACTCTTGTAAGGCTAATGCCGAATGATACGTCCGATCCCTCATGACCTCAGGTGCCGGCACTGCAATGACAGACTCATCTTTCATCCCCATAGCAATTAACGTCGCTTTGGCCAGATGAGCATAATCTTTATACTCTTTGAGATAACTTCCCAATGCAATAGGACCGCCTGTTGTAATGATCTTGGTATAACTACCTTCTGTATATATCAACATAGCTTCTTCAAGAGCATAATCGGGGAGCCAACCTTCAACAACAAGTATTTTGGTATTCACAGGCATATGCTCTGACAGAAACCTGTTCGACTGCAGTAGAAATGCCAAGAAAAGTATCAGTAATATCAGTAAAAGTAGAAGTTTGTATTTTAGTCTCAAAGTCGTACATATTTTCTGTTCAAACAGTGTCTTATTCATTTGCATAACAAATTCTATTAATCCTTTACCGACATTCTATACAGATTGGCAATTTTAATCAAATCAATGTTTTTTTTAAACACCCTTGACAAAAAGAGAAATTTAGCCTATAATTTCGCCCTCTTAAGCATATGTTTAAGTCTGTTATTGGGGTATCGCCAAGCGGTAAGGCCTCGGTTTTTGGTACCGATATTCGGGGGTTCGAATCCCTCTACCCCATCCACCTCAAATGTCGCGGAATAGAGCAGTTCGGTAGCTCGTCGGGCTCATAACCCGAAGGTCACAGGTTCAAATCCTGTTTCCGCAACCAATCACAAACATACAACTCACACATATATCATTAATACTTACACCATATAAATGAGAAATTACTCTTTACTGTGACTTTCAAATGTTGCAAGCCTTTTTCCCCATGCAGCCAACTTGATCTTTGCATATGCAAATAATACGATTATAATCGCTACGGAAGAAATAAACAATACTTTGTCAACTGCCATTAGGCTTTTCATTGAAAAAATAATCCATATCATTAATACAATAAATATAATTGTAATTACCCAATCTATGATGTTGTGTCTTTTTTTCTCTTGTTCTATAGTATTCATTTTCGTCCCATTGGTTGTCTGACAGTGTATATAACATATAAACCTAGATAGTATTTTATAAACAAACCACTTAAACACAACATACTAAGACTAAAAAACAAAATCAATCGAATTAAACTTGTCTTACAGCCTTATGCATCTTTTTAACTGGCTCTTGCCAGTTAAATACTCAGGTCATCCTTGATAGCATCAAATTTCTTCTGACCAACCCCTTTGACCTTCATCACATCTTCAATACTGCTAAACTTATGTTTTGCACGATAATCAATGATCTTTTGTGCTGTACTTTTCCCAATACCCTTAAGATCACTTAATTCTTTAGCAGTAGCTGTATTTAAATTAACAGCAAAAAGCTGTAGACTCATTAACATCCCGATGACAAAGACGAAAAACTTTTCCCTCATGTTCTACTCCTTGAGTTTGATGCGTTGCCTGGTTATCTGACAACTTTGACTTCTTGTGAAAAAGCAGTATATACCTTGTGGTATAAAATCAAAATCTCAAAATTTTATTACTAGATATAATTTAAATATATTTTATTATTAAAAAACAAAAAAAAACAAAATTAATTGTTGTCAAAATAGCTTTCGCAGTACTTTTAGATCAACATGGAAAAAATGGATTATTAATGAATAGAAGGTTCGGGCAGAAAGCCCGAAAAGAGGAAACGACTGATTAACCGTTACGTTTTTTGATGATCTCTTCAGCAACGTTACGTGGAACTTCTTCATAGTGATCGAATTCCATAGAGTACGTC
>JBFEWG010000028.1:0-18666 GCA_041546465.1 Sulfurimonadaceae bacterium | reverse complement strand
TTAATTTGTTGTACGTAGGTAGCTATTCTGATACAAATAGAGTTCTAACTTTTGAAGTGTATCACTTTTTTCTTCTTCTGTGATAAAAGTTGAACGCGCCAATGTGTTTTTTAGCTGGATTAAAATTTGTGTCTCATCATAGCCGAGGCTTGATACCACATTTAAAAGGCTACTGGCCTCGTTGATGTTCTCTATTGTGTAGCCATCCTCGGAGATGATAACGCTGCACTCACTGGGGTGTGAAAAAAGATTGTGGTTCATACCCAGGGTCTCCTGGTAGGCACCGATGTTGAAAAACCCTAAAAAGTACTCCTCTTCATCCAGGTCGACATCATGCAGATACAGAGGTGAAGTCGCATCAAAGCCGATCTCCCCATCACTGTCACAGGTGATATCCCACAGATTGGCTGAGCGCAGGGCAGGTTCATCCAGCTTATGCAGTGGCATGATCGGAAACTTTTGTCCCAGCCCCCAGTAGTCGGGAAGGCTTTGAAAAATCGAAGCATTGATAAGATAATGTTCCTGAAGACGCGCCTGCAACTTCTGCAGCTCTGTTCTTGGATAGTCACTGCACAGACGCAGTGCTTTTTTGATGATGACATGTACAAGTACTTCTGCATTTGAACGATCCTGAAGATCGATATATCCGAGGTCGAACAGGGTGAACAGAGACTCCATATGATCAAGGGCATCATGCAGGAACTCAATAGAGTTTTCAGCATTAAGAAGATTGTTCAACTCCAAAAGTTCTTCGATCAAAGGTGGGTTGTTTTCTTTGATACGAAGCGATCTCTCCTGATGGTCTTGTGAGAAAAGTTCAAGTACCGGTGTGCTCAACACAGCATGTGATGCGACAATATACCGTCCTGATTCCGTGAATATATCAGGATGTTTGACCCCTTTCTTGTCCATGATTCCGCCAATGAGGAAGATAACGTCGTTTGAGAACTCCTGAATGGTGTAAGTACGTAGACGGTCTTTTTCATGCTGGGCATATTCGATTGCCAAACCGCCGCCGATATTAATTGCTCTAAGGTTTTCTGCCCCCATCTTCTTGAGTTCAGCATAGATATTCCCCGCTTCTCTAAGCGCTCGTTTCAATGGCGGAATATCCTCCATCTGAGAACCGATATGAAAATGTACCATATGAAAATATTGCAGCAGGTCGTTCTCTCTTAAGAGACTGATCGCTTCAAGAAGCTCCGTCGCACTGAGACCGAATTTTGCATCATTGCCGCCGCTTTTGGCCCATACACCACTTCCCGTACTATGAAGTCGAAGCCTGATCCCAATGGAAGGCACTTTAAGGTTACACGACTTTGAGACCTCTATGATCGATTCGAGTTCGGCAATGCCTTCGATCGTCATCGTGATATCATGTCCCATCTGTGCGGCCATAAAGCCCAGTGTTATCATCTCGGTATCTTTGAACCCGTTGACGGTGATAGGCGCACCGTCCGGTGTTTGTGACATTGCCAGGATCAGTTCAGCCTTGCTTCCTGCTTCCAGACCGTAATTATGCTTGATACCGTGGGAGGTTATCGTATTGACAACCTGCGGATACTGGTTGACCTTGAGCGGAAAGACGGCCTTGAACTTACCCTTATAGTTACTCTGTTCGATCGAACTTTCAAAGGTCGAGTACAGGGTATTGACCTGTTTTTCAATCAGATGCGGAAAGCGGATGATAAGCGGTCCGCGGAGGCCTGAAGAACGGATCTCTTTTGTGATCTCATACAAAGAGGGTTTGCTAAGGTGATTTAGCCTGACCTCACCATCTTGGATGATGAAATTGTCATCACCCCAAATATCTATACCATAATTATTCATTGTTCAATCTCTATACATGTAGTTTTTGGTGAAAGTATTTATCGATATCAAAATAGATTTCACCATTGGCGTTTTTATACGACAGTTTGTCTTTGTTAAGCATATTCACACGAGGCAATCCCATCACACTGAGCATGGTCTTGATGCCTTTGATCATGTTCTTGTGATAGTTCGCGATCTCGTTTGATTTGCGTACGACAAGATAGGAGGCTCTGCGTTTGGCATCTTGAGTGGCCAGACCGACCGGACATATATGCCCGCCGGCACCGTTACATACACGTGCACGGATACAGCCTCCACTCATCATGAAACCACGTGCAATAGCAACAGCATCAGCACCTATACAAAGGCTGATAACAGCATCGTCAGGTGTCAATATCTTACCGCTGGAGATCAGACGGATATTATCGCGTATTCCATGTTTCCTCAAGATGGTGTCGACGATGTAAAGGGCATTGTTCGTGGTCAAGCCGATGGTCTCCATCAGTTCAAGCGGTGCAGTGGCAGAACCGCCTTCACCACTGTCTATGGCAATATAATCCGGAATAGCTTTGTTCTCTTTTTTACGTTCTGCGATTAGCTTGGCCATCTCTTCGACATGTTCTGCATCGGAGACAACGATCTTCATACCGACAGGCTTGCCTGAGATATCCTGGCATTGACCGATAAAGTCAAAAAGCTCTTCTTGTGTGTTTGCATAGGGAAAACGGTTCGGAGAGATAAGGTCTTTTCCCTCTTCGACCCCACGATAATAGGCGATGTCGGCGGAGACTTTAGAACCCATAATCTTACCACCGGTCTGTTTTGCCCCCTGGGCTATTTTGATCTCTGTCATCTTGCAAAAGCGCATGACTTTGGCATAGCGTTCAGGGTCAAACTTGCACTCTTTGTCACGTACACCATAGAGGCCGGAACCGATTTGCAGGACCAGATCAGGCATATCTGAAGGGACTTTTTCAGGAAAGTCCTCGAGAGGAGAATCCCATTTCGGACGAAAGAGTACATGCGAGTCAGGATCGTAGATATAGGTGTTTTCTGTCTTTTTATGCAAGAGAATTTTGCGATAGGCTTTAATCGCAAGGGAGCGGTTAAAGAAGAAACTCACAAGTATAAAGGCGAATTCTGCGAACTTTGTACTTTTTACTATCTCAAGGTAGGGCGCATTATCAGGATCTGGGGCATGCGTGACAAAATAGTTTGATGTCAATCCTCCCTCACCCGTGTTCAAAGGAAAGCCTGCTTTCGATGCCGCAATCACAAATGCCCGTGTTCCTTCGGGAGAGAGGGCACCGTCACTCATCGCAGAACGGAAGATGACCGATTTGGCCACAAAAGGTTTGGCTTTGTCCTCGCCAAAGGTCAAAGAGAAATCATCTGAGACCTCATGATCGTTAAGAACGGTATTGGAGTGCTTGACAATAAAACGCGACCCGTGAAAAGGCTGTGAGACCGAATAGGAGAGAAAGTTAGGGACATCTTTAGCCGCTTTATATACCCAGTCGATCTTGTCACGAGATTCATAAAACGTCTCTGTTCCAAAATATTGACGCATAGGGTCACGCAACATCTCAAACAGATAGCGCATTCTACCGATGACAGGGTAGTTGATCAGTAACTGATGACGGCGTTGTATGAATCGGTCATAAACGTAGAGGTTGATAAGCAGGAAAAGACCCAAAAAGAGTCCATATTCCAAGTAAAGAAAAAAGTAATGCTCAACGGTTTCAAACATATAATACCCCTTGTCTGCCAGGTAAATAAAATCTAGGGTCTAAAATTCTTCTTGAGGGATTTCGGATTCAGTCTTGTTCTCTAAATCCTTCACCCATACAGTGCCGTTATTGAGTTCGTTTTCACCGAGTATAGCACAGTATCGAGCATTTGCTTTGTCAGCCGCTTTTAAATGGGCTTTCAAGTTACGTGCCTTGTATCCAATTGTAACTTTATCCGTTTTACGTTTTTTCATGCCCAGGTTGTATACCCTGTTGACAGCGGGTTCATCCATCGCACCAAAGTAGTAGCCTTCGCGTGCAGCTTCAGGCATTTTGATGAGTTCCATCAGTCTTTCAATTCCGATGGCAAAACCGACAGCAGGAGTAGGGCGTCCGTCTAAAAACTCAACAAGCCTGTCATAGCGCCCGCCGCCCGCGATTGCAGACTGTGCACCGATCTCGGTTGAGACGAACTCAAAAGCAGTCTTGGAATAATAGTCCAGTCCGCGGACCAGATGGGTGTCGATCTCATAGTCCATACCATGCTCATCCAAGAGGTCGGTAAGTCTTTTAAAATCATCGCCACATCCCTCACACAGATTCTGCATCAGTTTTGGAGCATCTGCATAGATGACCTGGCAATGAGAGTTTTTACAGTCAAGTACACGGATCGGATTAGTCGCTTTACGTCGTTGACAATCTTCGCAGATATGCTCCTCGTTTGAATCCAAGAACTCGATCAGGGTATCTCTGTATTGAGGCATACAGTTCACGTCACCCAGTGAGTTGAGTTTCAAAGTGAAGTTGATTCCCAGGGCATTGAAGATATCACGTACCATCAGAATCAACGAGGCATCTTCAAGTACTGAACTTTCGCCAAAACTTTCACATCCAAACTGATGGAACTGCCGTAAACGACCTTTCTGAGGACGTTCATAACGGAACATCGTCCCATGGTAGAAGAGGCGTTGTGTCGTCTCCTGACGGTCATATTTGTTTTGAACAAAGGCACGCACTACACCGGCAGTTCCTTCAGGACGAAGACAGACATCATTCTCACCTTTATCTATGAATTGGTACATCTCTTTACCGACGATATCGCTACTTTCTCCGACTGAACGTTTAAACAGAGCTGTCTCTTCGAGTTGTGGTGTTTCAATAAAACGAAACCCATAGTTTCTTGCAATGCGAGTTGCTGTTTCGATAAAGTAGCTGAAGCGTTCTGAATCCTCAATCTCGAGTGTGTCATTCATTCCACGAAGTGAACGGATCATATATTTCCTTTAATAAAATTGTCAATCTGGGTATGGATATCATCGATACTGTCTTCGGCATGGATCAGCAGTGTCTTGATATCAAGAGCCTTAGCGACAAACTCAAGTTGCTGTTGTACATCAAGCATGTATTCAATGCCGCGTTGTTCGATCATGTCGTGACTCTTCTCCCCCAAACGCGCTCTAAGTGTCTCCTCTTTTATCTTAAAGAGAATGATGGCATCAGGCATGATATCCTGCATGGCAAAGCGGTTAAGCTTTTTCAACCATTCGAAGTCAAATTTTTTTGAAGCGAGGGCATAGGCCATTCCTGAGATCAACGAACGATCAGAGATGATGAGCCGGCCCAGATTCGGCTTGATGACAGCGGAGGCATGGTTACTTCGGTCTGCCAGGAAGAGTAAAAGCTCGGTAACGGGACAAAGGCCATCACTATAGAGGACAAGTTCGCGTATCTTTGAACCTAACTCAGTTGCTCCGGGTTCTTTGGTAATAATCGCTTGCGGATAAGCCCGTGTCAGCAATTCTATCTGTGTACTTTTGCCACAGGTGTCAATACCTTCTACGACAATGTACATGAGTTCATCTCTTTGATCATACCTTCGACCTTGGTCGGCAGCAGATGCGATGTCTTTCCGTTGAATTTAAGAAGGTTTCTTACGATGGATGAGCTGATAAAAGCATGTTTGAGATTAGGCATCAGATAGACTGTTTCGATGTTTGCATCAAGAGAGTTGTTAAGATAGCCCAGCTGGAGTTCATACTCGAAGTCGCTGACTGCACGCAGACCACGGATAAGTACCGTTGCATTGAGCTCAACGGCAAAGTCAACTGTCAGGTTGTCAAAAGGAAGCACTCTTACATTCTTAAGATGGGACGTAGCCGCTTTTGCCATGATGACACGCTGTTCCAGTGAAAACATAGGTTTTTTATCGCGTGAATCAGCAATACCCACGATGACTTCATCAAAGAGGTTCAGTGCACGGGCAATGATATCATAGTGTCCGTTTGTAATAGGGTCAAAAGTCCCTGGATATAGGGCGATCTTAGTCATCACTACTCCATCGTTTATATAAGTTATGCTCAATGTCCAACAGGTCGAACCATTTTCCGATAAAAAAGTCTTCCATCTCATCAACACTGTGAACATCTGCATAATAGGCAGCCACAGGCGGTGCGATGATAACTCCCAGGCGAGAGAGTTTCAGCATGTTTTCCAGGGCAATGGCTGAAAAGGGCATCTCTCTGGGAGCAAGCAAAAGTTTTTTGTTCTCTTTGATCATGACACTTGCCGAACGGGTGATAAGGTCATCTGCAATTCCACAGGCTATCTTGGCCAGGGTATTCATACTGCACGGTGTGATCATCATTATATCGGCACCGTATGAACCCGAAGCGACAGACGCACCGATGTCACTGTTGTCATACTGCTTGATAGCTGTCTCTTTATCCAGTACTACTTTGGCGTGTTCGGATATGACAAGGTGCTTTTGCATGTTCTGAGGGATATGTTTGATGACGTTCAGGCCGATATGTGCACCACTGGCACCACTGATGGCAACAATGATTTTTTTAGATGCTGACATATCTTCTCTTTTTATCTGTGTTGTGCATATCACTCAATCTCAACCTGGTTTCTTCCGATGACTTTTGCTTTTAGTCGCGTCTTGTCTTTTTTCTGAATTGAAACTATATCACCGATTCGTCCATCTTGCAAGCTTGTTGCCTGGAATTCCAAGTGCACGTTTCCATTACTGAAACGCGCATAGACCGTTTTGTTTTTGAGAACAGAGGGGAGAGGTTCGACATCGTGCTCATATACAGTCCTTCCCTTGGGAAGCCGCTTTTTAAGACGCAAAGTAACCTCTCCCAGTTCTCTCAAGGGAACACCGGTAAATCGTTTAAAGGGCTCGCGTGTATATTTCAAATCAATATAGCTTAGGATTTTACCGCGACTAAGGTTATGACTTGCTTTAAAGACTTTCACGGTGGCTTCAATGGTGTAGCGGATGAATAGACGTACATCAAGTTCATCGGCGTTCAATTGAAGGCTTGAGTGTTTATATTTATGGGCATTCGTCTTGAAGGTCAAGGTGTATTTTTCAGGTAGCTGTGTAATAGGGGTGTTGGAGTGCAGGGCAATGGTTTTGATCTGCATATTCGGGTAATAGGAAAGATAGTAGGCTTCAATATCTTTTTTTATTGCCGTCAGGCTGATGTCTGATGCCCGTTCAAAATGGACAATTCCCCGGCTCTCGTCGTTTAGCGTCAGATCATGTTCATCAAAGAGTTTTATCAGGGAATCGGATGAAAAGGATTTTCTGTTTCTGTTTTCTGTGAAGGTGTAGATAGTGAAATCCTCTTTGATCTCAGGATAGATGACGGATGCATTAAGCTCAGAGCTTGGCAGGGTGTAGTACGATTCCAAATTGGCCGAGAAAAGAGACAGGGTAAAAAAGAGTAAAAAAGATAGAAATTTCATAAAATATTAGATCACTGCACTTTCAAAAGATAGGGTATTTTAACATAATGTGACCTGTCTCATGAATCGGAACCTGCCTTATCCGGTGTTTTTCTTCTTTGCAACAGTGTAAAATTGTCAGCATCCGCGTCATTGACATTTTTTTGTTTACACTGAACTCAATTTTATGGTGCTGTATTTTTGTCGTCTGGGCTTTTTTATCCGTACAGCGTCGTGTACAAGTTTGAAGAGCATGGTATCTACCAAGAACGATCGAGTGGCCAAAGAGGTGAATCAAGCATATAAGACCAATCAGGTCGGAATGACAAGTAAACTGTTGTCAAAAAGGGAAGAGTAAGAGCACAGGTAAGAGGAATACCTGTAATCTAGAGAAGCTCATAGACTAGTCTCTTTGTGATTGAGAGGATCTATTTTTTTTCTTTTTCTCAGACTTTTTCTTTCTATCGTCATCTTCGCGCTCATATTCGGTGTGTCTGACTTCTTCTTGTTTTGATGAACGTTTTACATGTTTGTCTGTCTTCCTAGCACGCTGCTGTTCATTTTTTGCGAATGTCATCCTTTTATTATTAGATGAAGGCTTAATATACGTATTGACTACTTTTGTGTTCTGATGAAAATTATTGTGTGTAAATTCTCTGTGTCGTACTTTTCTTACAACAGGTTGTTGGTGACGCTCAACATTTGTATAAGAAGTCTTATTGTTATTGTGTACGTTATTGTGTGAAACAGTCCGTGTATAAGAATAGACAACCCTGTCATTTGGTACGAGCTTAACAGAACACCCACTAAAGGTAACTGTACTTAATATCAGGATTATGATTAATGATGTCGTTTTCATTCTTAACTCCTTTGTAGATAAGCAAGGTTATTTATTAATCGTGGGCTAATTGTGCAAAGGTATATAGAGCTATATGATGAAATGTATACATGCTGAATGACACAGATCAGGAGGTTATCTCTGTTTTTCTGTGTCGATGAAGATAAGAAGTATATTGGCGGATATGTCCTCGTGTGGCGTATGTCTCTAAAACTTGATTGAAAGATAAAAACTCAGATCAAAGTTATTGTCTTCGGAGAGGTATTTGTTCTTATTGTAGATGGCATAAGGAGGTTTGGTCGTTGTCTCATATTCACTGTTTGGCAGCCACTCATTATAGAGCCAATGCATGAACCTCAAAAAGTCACCGTCTGTTCCCTGCAGGTCAAACTTGGCATAGGTTCCATCGGAGATTTTAAACTTCGGAAGGCGCTCATTCTCCAGCATTGTGTCGTTATCGACCTGTATACATGCAACATATTGACACTCATCCAGATGGGTTATGGTCGGATTATCATGAAACAGAGCAATATGTTTATACTCCTTCACATCGTTACTATAGGCCCAAGTCTGGATCTTTTGCCATGTCTGTTTGATCTGGTCGTTGTAGCCTCTGTGCCTAATATAATATGAATCGATTTCTGGCATCTTGACAATAGTCGCTTCAAGATCATCAAACTTGGCATTGGAGACTTTGGTCTTTGGTGACTCTTCGATGATAGTTTTTGAATATGTCTTGTACCCACCTTTTCTCCATGCTGTAGGCGTCATCAGAAAACGTTCCTTGAAGACTCGGATAAAGGATGTCTGCGAACTATACCCGCATGATGATGCAATCTCTGTGATGGTAGAGTACTTGTTCGTCAGCAGAAGTGTCGACGCTTTTTGAAGTCGTATTGACTTGATGCTCTCATAGATATTTTTACCGAATATCTCTTTAAATATTTTGTGCATGTAGAACTTACTGATATTAAAACTCTGGGCAAGCTCATCCATGTTTATATCTGTCTCGATGTTTGTGTAGATATAAAAGAGTATATCGTTAGAAATCTTGGTCTTTTTGTTGAGTGTTTTTCTTTTCATAATTTTATTATATCAAAAAAAGTAATTAATATTAGCATACAAAGAAAATAATATGAACAATAATAGATAATATTAATAGCAAAAGTAGTGAAGAACTTTTCTTTTAAAGAGATTAAAATTTTGTCAACTTAATTTTTTGGAGCAGGCAATGAAAAAAATATCCAAAGTATTGATCGCCAACAGAGGTGAAATCGCTTTACGTATTATCAGAGCATGTAAAGAGCTTGAGATAAAAAGTGTTGTTGTTTTTTCAGAAGCAGATGTCGATGGTGTCTGGGTTAGAAAAGCAGACGAATGTTACCCGATCATGGGACATCCTGTTCAAGTATATCTTGATCAGGATGCGATCATATCGCTTGCAAAAAAAGCAGAGTGTGACGCAATTCACCCCGGCTATGGTTTTTTGTCTGAAAGTGCTGAATTCGCGGAGAAGTGTGCTCAAAATGACATTATATATATAGGTCCAAAGCCGCATCATATTGAACTGTTTGGCGACAAGATGGCATCCAAGGTTGCTATGAGGGAGATAGGTGTACCGGTTTTAGGCGGGACAGATGAACCTGTTACCAACAAAGATGAAGGTGAAAAAGCTGCCAATGAGATAGGTTTCCCTGTGATTATAAAAGCTGCATACGGTGGAGGCGGCAGGGGGATGCGAATCGTCAAAAAAGCTAAAGATTTCTCCAAACTCTATGATGAAGCGACGACGGAGTCTATGAAATATTTTGGCAGAGATGAAGTTTTCATTGAAAAGTATGTTGAAAACCCTAGACATATTGAAGTGCAGATCATTGCGGACAGCTATGGAAATGTCGTTCATTTGGCGGAACGGGACTGTTCTATCCAAAGACGTCACCAAAAGGTGATCGAGATCGCTCCATCACCGAGACTCGATGCTGCTACCAGAAAAGAGCTGTTTAGAGTCTCTACAAAAGCGATGTTCAGATTAGGGTATGAGAGTGTAGGAACCATTGAATTCTTGCTTGATGAAGATGATAATATCTACTTTATCGAGATGAATACACGGGTTCAGGTCGAGCACCCTGTTACTGAAGTTATCTCCGGAGTAGATATCATCCAACGCATGATCGAGATCGCTGCAGGCGACAAACTTCAGTTCGTACAAGAAGAGATCAAGTTCCGCGGCTATGCAATCGAGTTCAGGATCAACTCCGAAGACCCGCAAAACAACTTTATGCCAACGGCAGGAACCATTAAAAACTATCTGACACCGGGTGGACCGGGTGTACGTATCGATTCTTGTATGTATGAAGGGTATGAGACGCCTACGAGTTATGACTCTATGCTTGGAAAGCTAATTGTATGGGCTCTTGATTGGGAAGGTGCAGTGAAGAAGGCAAGACGGGCCTTGGATGAGTACAATATTGACGGGCTTAAGACAAATATTCCGCTTCATAGAGAAATTGTTAAGAACTCAGACTTTAAAGCAGGAAATTTCAATACAGGTTTCCTTGACTCGAAAATGGAAGCATTCAGCCTTGATGCCAAGTCTTCTTTGGAAGATGAAGAGAAGAAGATCTCATTCATATCCAGTATGATCAAAAAGATAAAAGAGCACAAACTTACGACAAGGAGTTAAGATGAGTGCAATTCCACCAAATAGTCCTATAAATAATAATTGTACGGCGAGAATAAAGCCTACATTGCTTAGAGACGTCAAGACGGAAGCTCTGTTGGTCTTTGCGCGGACAGCTTTAGAGCGTTACTTTAGAGAACTTGATCAAGCTAATGTTGAAACTGCCTGTGAGACAGACACAGAGGCGGCATATGTATATAGTACGTTAAAACAACTGCTTGCACAGCTTCAGGAGTGTGTTGTCAATGCGGATTATCTTATCAACCTGGTACAAAGCTCAAAGCGCTATCCGGCACTTAAAATACTGGTAAAACAGGAAGAGCCCCTAATGGACTATTACGACATTATGGCACAGAAGGTGAGAAGTCATTTCAACAATGAACCTGTATATCTACCGATATTCCTGGTCATTAGCGTACTGGCCGAGTGGGTCCTGGGCGAAGAGAAATCAACACATATTTACCCTTTCCTTGACGAGGTGGATTTTCTGGAACTTATTGGCAAGTTTGAAGACAGAAGAGGGCACTTCTATCAAGATGACACCTGTAAAATCAGTGAGATACATGAACTCTCATTCAAAGTCGTTGAAAAGTTGAAAAACCACAAGTATAAAGCCAATAAGAACAGGGTTTCGAAAAAGAGAAAGAAAAAATAGTTTTATTATTTTACAGTGTATTTTTGAATGAAATATTAGATGACTCTTAAGCAACTTTCCAGTCATAAAACATGAAGGAAAATTTTTTTATTGTTAGCTAATATACGCTGTTATTCTAGATGTAGGAGTTATAAAAATGAACATCGATTTAATATTACAGAACATGCTGAATCCTCCGGTCCTATTCTTTTTTTTGGGGATGCTGGCTGTTTTCATGAAGTCAGAGTTGTCAATTCCACAACCACTGCCTAAGTTGTTTTCTTTATACCTGTTGATTGCAATTGGTCTGCACGGTGGGTATGAACTCTCTAAGAGCGGATTGGATATGTATATCTTTAAAGCCTTGCTGATAGCCGTAGTGATGTCTATGCTTGTGCCGATATACAGTTTTTTTGTTTTAAGGACAAAGATCGATATCTACAATGCGATCGCTGTAGCAGCAACCTTTGGTTCCATCAGTGCGGTGACCTTTATCACAGGGATTACGTATCTTCAGACGATAGGTGTCGAATACGGCGGTTTTATGGTCGCTTCTATGGCATTGATGGAGTCGCCGGCTATTGTGATCGGTTTGGTGTTTGCAGCACTTTTTATCAAAGACAGCAACAATGAAGAAGGACAAAAGACAGATTGGAAAGAGATCCTTAGGGAAGCTTTTTTAAATCCTTCCGTATTTCTTTTAGTAGGTGCTCTTATTATTGGTATCTTGACAGGTGAGAAGGGCTGGCATTCTATGGAGCCTCTTTTTGGAACCCTGTTTAAAGGTTTTCTTGCATTTTTCCTTCTGGATATGGGTCTAGTGGCGGCCAGAAAGATCCATGAATTGAAAAAAGTAGGGTTTTTCCTGATTGCTTTTGCAATCATCATGCCGATGGTAAATGCCCTTGTCGCAACAGGCTTCGGGTACCTTTTCGATATTGCAAAAGGAGATGCATTCCTTTTAGCACTTTTAAGTGCCAGTGCATCCTATATCGCTGTTCCTGCAGCCATGAGGTTGTCGGTTCCACAAGCAAATCCGGGTATCTATTTGCCATTAAGTCTGGCGGTAACCTTTCCTTTTAACATTTCATTGGGAATACCGCTATACTACTTTATAATAAATTCACTTTGGGGGTAGCATTATGCAAAGTATGAAAAAAGTTGAATTCGTCATCGAAGCTGTCTATGTCAACAGGTTGATAGAACTCTTTAAAAGACATGACATCCATGGTTACACCATCATTAAAGATATTGAAGGAGCAGGCGGACACGGTGTCAGAACGGCTGATGACGTCAGTGATATCTTTAGCAACAATTATATCTTTACCGTTTGTGAAGAGCGCCAGTTTGAGGATATGGAAACAGATGTTAGAAGTTTTTTGGAAAAATACGGTGGAAAATGTATGCTTAGTGATGTGATGTTGCTTCTAGGTGAGAAGCAAAGAAAAGAGAGACTCAATCTGCAGTATTCAGGAAGTATCAACTAGGAATCATCCTGGAAGTCTCATGGTCTGTGGCAACACTGTTGCCTGCCACTGCAAAACGCCCAAAAAAGTTATTCTTAAATCTTTCTCGTATTTATCTACTTAACAAATGAATTAGGTTAAAATTCCATATACAGCATACAAAGAGAAAAAATGGATAAGAACTTTAACTACTCTAATCTTAAACTAGGTATCATCGGCGGGGGGCAATTGGGCAAGATAATGTCTCAAAAAGCCAAAAAGATGGGATTTCATGTCACGATTCTCGACCCCACTTTCAACTGTCCGGCAGCACAGGTCTCGGATAAGCATATCATGGGTGGCTTTCATGACAAAGAGAAGTTGGAACAGCTTGTTCAGGAGACGCATGTCACCACTTTCGAGACTGAGCATGTCGATACGTCCATTCTCAAAAAGCTCTACGATAACGGGCATAATATCCATCCTTCTCCTTATGTGATGGAACTTATCCAAAACAAATATGAACAAAAAAAGCTTTTAGATGAAAAAGGTATTCCGGTACCAAAATACAAAAGTGTCAGCACAGATGAAGATCTAGCCAGTTTCGGTTTTCCTGTGATTCAAAAAACCAAGATGGAAGGCTATGACGGTAAGGGAGTTCTGATGATTAAAACACCATCAGACGTTAAAAACTGCCTGAGAAGCGAATCGTTTATCGAAGAGCTGGTAGATATCGATAAAGAGTTGGCGGTGATCGTCGCTCGCAATATCGAAGGTGAGATCAAATGTTATCCTGTTGTCGAGATGCTTTTTGATGACAGGACCAATATCTGCGATATCGTCATGGCCCCGGCGAGAATCTCAAAAGAGATCGAAGAAAAGGTCATAGATATCTCTGTAAAATCGATCAAGGTTCTTGACGGTGTCGGTATTTTCGGTGTTGAACTTTTCTTAACACATGCGGGTGAAGTTCTGGTCAATGAGATTGCCCCGCGACCTCATAACTCGGGTCACTACACGGTAGAAGCCTGTGCAACATCACAGTTCGAACAGATCATTCGTGCCGTTACCAACCTGCCTCTTGGCTCTACGAAGCTGATTTCACCTGCGGTCATGGTGAACCTTCTGGGAGAACCGGGTTATGAAGGTGAACCGGTCATAGAAGGTATCCATGAAGCGCTGGAGATCCCGGAACTGTCCTTTCACTTTTATGCCAAAAGTTTCACAAAACCATATAGAAAGATGGGGCATATCACTGTCTTAGATGATGATATTGATATCGCGTTGGAAAAAGCGATGAAAGCAAAAGCAATTTTAAAAATCAAAGGAAGTAAGAAAATATGAGTAGAGCGTTAGTCGGAATAATTATGGGAAGTGACTCGGACCTGCCGGTTATGAGTGCTGCAGCTGACATTTGTGAAGAGTTCGGTATTCCTTACGAAGTGGATATTGTCTCGGCACATCGGACCCCTGCAAAGTTGGTCAAGTATGCTACAAGTGCACAGGAACGAGGTCTTAAAGTCATTATTGCCGGAGCTGGAGGGGCAGCTCATCTTCCGGGTATGGTAGCATCAGAGACCGCTCTGCCTGTCATTGGTGTACCTGTAAGAAGCTCATCTCTTGACGGTATGGACTCGTTACTCTCTATCGTACAGATGCCTGGCGGTGTTCCTGTTGCGACGGTTGCGATAAACGGTGCAAAGAATGCAGGGTTACTTGCCGCCCAGATCATCGGTTCAGCAGATAATGAACTTCAGGCAAAGGTCACTGCCTACAAAGAGAAGATGAAAGCGGAAGTCGAGAAAAAGTCGGAAAAACTGCAAACGCTTGCATATAAAAAGTATTTACAGGAGATGGGCAAGTAGCTGTCTGTCTGCTTGAGTTAATACAACATCCCTTTTATCAGGAGTTAAGTCCCCCAGGAATCCCTTTTCTTACTGTCGTGAAATGAAAATCCCTGGCCATAGAGGTCTAGGCAAAAGCTAGAAATACTTAAGCATAGACTCCCGCCCAAATTTTTGAACCAACATAGCCGCAGTCGCACCGCGTTGGTTCGCAATAGAGGTGTCTGCTCCTTTTTCAATCAGGTAGCCGCAAAGTTCGGTCATATCATCCATAACAGCCTCCATCAAAGGGGTCCAGCCTACACCATCAACTCTATTGATATCGGCGCCATTGTTAAGCAGATACTCAACCATGTCTCTTCGGTCACGTCGTATGCTGATATGCAACAGTGTCCAACCGTATTTGTTTTGGAGATTAACATCAGTTCCGGCTTCTATCTCTTTTTTCAGAGCATCCAAATCATTGTCATACACAATCTTTTCTAGTTTTTCAAAGTGTTCATCGGCCATATATACTCCTTATTCTAACTAGGGTATTCTAAGTTAATACAACTTCAATCGAGATAAGTCAGCATTGATAATACGGTAAAGGTGTTAAACAGTAATGTGTCATAGCAAACAAACGGCATAAGTTTAATCGATGTTGCAAGTAGATTATGTGAACAGGTCTGTTATCTTGTATTGGCTTGATTGGCATTGCAGTTTTTTCTGTGTATTTACCTGTTTGGATATAATAATCGTAATTAGTATCTGTCAACATAGGGTTTACATTAATATCATGCGTCTAAGGAATGTACATGAACAATGAACAGGTTTCCTACAAGTTTAGGCTTGCAGTCATTACATCTTTGATATTGGCTGTTGTGGTCTTCGTGACTATCTATAGCTTTAGTATCGGTTCAAGGATGACCTTGAAATATACACCATTGATCGATGCTGCGATGGAGATCAAATTAGAAGCGACAATGGCACATTTATGGTTAGAGGAACTGTTAACAGGGGACAGAGATACACACATAGACGATATACAAGCCAAGATTGACAGTGCTATATGGTATGCCAATGCTATGCTCCATGGTGGGAGTAATGATGAAGGTATCTTTATTGCACTTCAAAATAAAGAGATGCAAAATGAGATCGAAGATGTTCTGAAACAACTGGAAGAATTTAAAGAGATAACAGACAAGCGTTTCAAAAGTTTTCAGACAGAGGGAAGAGATATTCATGATAAATATTACGACCAGGTGTTTTATAACTTTGTCACGTTAGCGGATGTGGTTGAGAGCAGACTTCAACAGCAGATCCTGGAAGAGATGAAGACTTTTAATGTGGTCTTTTATCTCATCTTATCAGGCTCAGTACTGTTCGTACTGGTGATTTTCTTCGTGGTTCATCATTATGAGAAAGAACGTATGCAGCAACAGGAACTCTACGTACAGCAGGCTAGGCTGGCATCAATGGGTGAGATGATAGGCAATATCGCACATCAATGGCGTCAGCCACTTAATGCACTCGGGTTGATCTTGCAAAAGATTGACTTTTTACATTCCCGCGGCAAACTTGACTCGACAAATATAAAGGAGAATATCAATAAAAGCAAGGCGTTGATTCAAGGGATGTCAAGCACGATCGATGACTTCCGTGATTTTTTCAATCCTAGAAAGGAAAAAGAGGTCTTTGATGTACAAGAGGCGATCGAGAAGGCATTTTCTATCGTTGAACCTGTTTTGTTGAGCACAAATATAGAGTATCGTTTGAAAAATGACACTAATGGATCAAGTGTTATGGGGTATAAAAATGAACTCTCCCAGGTGATTGTCAATCTTTTAAATAATGCACTGGAGGCATTCAACGAGAAGGATGTAGCCGCACCGGTGATCATGGTTCATATCAAAAAATCTGATGAGCATATCAGTATTGAAGTATCTGATAATGCCGGTGGAATACCCGAAGAAGTCTTGTCAAAGATATTCAACCCGTATTTTTCAACTAAAAGTGAAAAAAACGGTACAGGGCTTGGACTCTATATGTCCAAGACGATAATTGAAGAGCATATGAAAGGCAAACTGGATGCAATCAATGTTTCAGGTGGTGCCTGTTTTAAGATAACGATCAAATCCTTATAGGGTGTCGACAGTTTTGGATTAGATAGACCATCTTTTTGAATAGCATATAGGGGATTATTCATAAAGACAACAAAAAAAGTTTTTATGTTTAATCGCAATATTAATATGTATTAAAACAGGTGTATTGCTAAAAATATTTTATGATTTTTTGTTATAGTAATAGTATTTAACTTCATTAAGGATAAATAGAATGTATAAAAAAATATTGGACAGTGTTTTTTTTATAATTGGTTTGGGTTTGATATTAAGTGGATGTGGAGCAAAGTCTAGTCATTATAAAAGTAGTACTGTAGAGTATTTATATCCAGATAAACAAGAAATTCAAAAACCAGAGACTCCGGCATTAGAGTTACCATTAAAAGTTGGTATCGCATTTGTACCAGATACTTCTAAATATGGCAGAACTGTACCATTAACAGAAAGTGATAAAGTCAAGTTGATGAAAAAAGTTTCTGCACATTTTAAAAAGTATGAATTTGTAGGATCGATTGAAATTATTCCTTCTAATTATCTCCATCCAAAAGGTGGTTTTACTAATTTGGATCAGCTTAGTACAATGTACGGTATTGATGTCATAGCTTTAGTTTCATATGACCAACATCAATTTACAGATGAAGGTGTCGCTTCGTTAAGTTATTGGACTATTATAGGAGCGTATATTGTTCCTGGAGAAAAAAATGATACCCACACAATGGTTGATGTGGTAGTTTATGATATAAAAAGTCAAAAAATGCTTTTTAGAGCTCCTGGTATTAGCCATATTAAGGGTCTTTCAACACCTATTAATATATCTGAAGAGCTAAGGGAAGATAGTGTTAAAGGGTTTGAAAGTGCTAGTGAAGATCTTATTGTAAATCTAGATCTACAACTGAACCTTTTTAAAGAGAAGGTAAAAGACTTACCAGAAGAATACAAAATTATTCACCGACCTGGTTATACTGGTGGTGGTAGTATTGATATTGTGTTTTTATTACTTTTTGGTTCTGTCGGAGGTTATTACTTTTGGAGAAGAAGACGTTAGAATATGAAAAGCTGCACTTACCATTAAAAAGCTCAGTACTTATAAGTATTATAATTATTGTTTTTCTTTTTGAGCATTTAGCAACTTATTTAGTTTATGATAGAAGTGCAATATTAGAAGGAGAACTTTGGAGGTTGTTGACCTGTCATCTAGTACACTTTTCGTTTTGGCATGTTAGTTTGAATATTATAGTCTTTGGTATTACGGGATGGATTATAGAAAAGAAACGATATCCTGGTTATGGAATGCTGATATTTCTAATGTCTTTTGTTATCAGTATAAGTTTGATCTTGTTTGAGCCTGATATGAAACTGTATGGTGGTTTATCAGGTATAGCGTATGGTACACTGACCTATCTCACTCTTTTTGGTTTAGAATATTCAAAAAAATGGCATAGCCTTAGTCGTTTAATATTTGTACTAGTTTTATTTAAAGCAGTGGTTGAACTATATTTGAATAATACATTTACTAATGTAGATATGAGTTTTCGGCCGGTTCCATTAAGCCATTTTATAGGTGTTTTAGTGGCAATAATGCAGTTTTATTTTTTTAAATTAATTATTTATAAACACAGATCGTTAGAAATAAAATAGTAACTTAAAAAAGGTTATGAGTTTTATTTTTTTGTTATGTGTGAATAAAATTTTGAAATTTCATGAAATTAGGATAACTAGGTGGTACCGCCGGGCGGACTTGAACCGCCACGCCCGAAAGCATCGGATTTTGAATCCGACGTGTCTACCGATTTCACCACGGCGGCATGAAGAGGTCGGAATTATAAAAGCACAATGCTTAAAGTGC